>NZ_LJCS01000015.1:0-73880 GCF_001280945.1 Photorhabdus heterorhabditis
AAGAGAGAGATCTTAACGTTTTAATGAGAGAAATGCCTATAAAAAGTCATATTCTGATTTTTATTTAACTAAAATAACCTTATTAAAAATGTGAGATCTCACCCTGATTCCCGGTGCGGGTTATGCCGTCGGGAAAACTATCAAAGCGGTAGAGAAAGCCTTACAGAAAGGTGATATTGGGGAAGCTTCCAAACTGCTCAATAAGGCCAGTGATGAAATAAAAGTTAAGTGGGTTGATGAAAATGCAAGCATGAGTCAACGAGCAAAAGGTTATAATGATTCTGCATCAGGTGCTCGTTCAAATATTGAAACTAAAAAGGGACAGGCTCCCAGTATTGATAGAATAGACACTGATGGAAAAAACAAGCCTGTTAGGTTTGATGGTGTAGATGATAATGTCATGATAGACAGGAAAATATCTGTTGTGACAACCCGAAAAGCAAAAGATCAGGCATTACGACAATCAGATGCGTTAAAGCGCAATGGTATGACAGGACGTTGGGAAGTACCTGATCAAACTCAGGCGAATAGAGCACAAAAAATGTTCGATGAACTTGGAATCAAAAACATAGAGGTGAAAGTTGTTAAAGAATAGCAATATTAGGCTTGTAAAGGTCATTATTGATCTTGCCATATTTTTGGAGTTTACAAGTGAAGAACTGCTTAATCCGGATTCAGCAATAGAAACAATGGAACAAATGGCAGCGGAACTTCAATTACTTAATGATGATGAGAAACAAGAGGTAATTAAACTCTTCCAAGATTTATCAGATAATTATACTGGTGAAGCATATGACTATGTAAAAGGATTACCAGAATTTCTTGGCTTAATTTAATAGAAAGAACCCTGACATGTTGAATTGCACCCCAAAAGTTAGACACTAATTGATTAAGGTGCAATTCATCCAATTAAAGAGGGCAAGGAAGTTCCCTATGGCACTAAAGGCAGTGTTCGTCCAGACTGGTGTCAGGGCAATGTTTGTAGTGTTGAAGTGAAGAACTATAATATTGCAACGAACAAAAATGGCTTGATTAATAATGTTGCCAAACAGGCGATTGAACGGCAGAAGAATTTCCCTGCGGGAATGAGACAAGAAGTTGTTATTGATATTCGAGGGCAACATGTTACACAAAGGCAAAAGGATGCGATCATTCAGGGAATAGTTCAAAAATCGAATGGGGTAATCAGTCCGACAGATATAGGGTTTAAAACGAAATGAAAAACATAGGGTTTCATGGTGGCCATACTGTTTATGAACATGGTCCTGCTTCAGATGTGGTTGTTTTTTTTCAGTGTATAACGACTTATGCCGAATATGTTCAATCTGAATATGATTTTAGTTTATTAACGGATCGTCTTTATCGTCGTTATCTGAAACAAGATGAGCTAAAACCAGCAGAGGAGCTTATGTCTATTGTTGAATATTTATTTAGTAAAATTCAGAGTAATACAGTAGATTGGCAAAAGATGGGAGGAGATACCGAGTTAACCAATCTGGATTTTAAGCAGCCAACATTAAATCTTGTATTTATGGATTATTTCCGTCGTTTTATTGATGCTAAGGAGTCTGCAAAATCATTTTTAGACACATTTAAAATATATCAACCAGTAAAAATAGTAATCTCCGATTTACCATGGTTTATTGATGATAAAAATCGTCCCCTTGAGCAATACGATGCTTTAGGCCCAGACGATCCGCCATTCTGGTTACGTTAAAAAAAACTCCTAGTTTTATGGTGCGCCACCCAAAAGTTGGACAGCTTACGATAAGCGGCTAATAATGCCTGAGTTCGGAATTCTACCGGACTCAGGCCATTTAACCTTGGGTGCTTTGGCCGCAGAATTGGCCGCCATCACCTTGGATAAAACCTTTAGCGATCCGATGGCAATTCAGGCCGGGGGTAAAATCATTGGCGGCGCTGCGGGAACCATTGCAACCAACAGCGCAGAAGGTGCCAACAGTGGTGCTAATGCCGGTGAAATGGTGATTGTCTACAATTCGCTGGCTCATCTTCTGTCTGCCGCAGAAAAAGAAAAGTCAGGCACACTCAAAACCTACGAGGAGAAAAAGCAAGCCTTTTGTCAGCAGTCACCGGCGGCGTGTCAACAAGCTGGAGGAGTCATCAGTTTTGGTACTGACTTCGTGCCAATCATTGGTGATATTAAAGGTTTTGCCGAGGCCGAAAGCGCATTAGATTATCTGGCCGCCGCTGTAGCGATTATTCCGGGTGCGGGTGATGCCGCCGGGAAAACTATCAAGGCGGTAGAGAAAGCCTTACAGAAAGGTGACGTTGGAGAAGCATTAATAAGGCTAGTGATGAGATTCAGGCAGTGAAGCTGCTTGATGTTGGTTCTTATAAGGAATTAAAATCCCGTGAGGTCGTTGGAAATGGGCTAGAACATGATCATATCCCATCATTTGCAGCGCTCAAGAAAGCAAAAGAAAATGAATTGGGGCGTCCTCTAAAAAAAGATGAAGAAAAAAACCTTTATCAAAATGCGACAGCTGTAGAAGTTCCCAAAGATATTCATTCTGCTGGGCCAACTTATAGGGGAAAAAATACTCCGTTGCAAGTTCAACAAGATGCAATGAATCTCTGTGGTGCAGTATGTCGCGATACTGATGCTCTAAGAACTAATATGATTGAACGTGGTTATGATCCTAAGTTGGTTGATAATGCAGTTAAGAAAATTATAGAGCTCAATAGTCAGATAGGTGTAATTAAATGATTGTTGATTGGATTAAATTTACCAATGCCCTTGGTACTACGGAATCATCCAAGGAATTTCATGAACTTAAGCTAGCGATTGGAGAGCAGGCTGAAATATCAAAAACTCCTTTGGAATATAATGATCCCATTGGGCAGACAACGTATTATAGTTTTGCACATTCAGGAATAGAGATAGGCTTCCGACAAGGATTATTGAACCATATTCATTTTTACTTTGATAACAGTGAAGGTTACGCAAATTTTAAAGGAAATCTACTGCTTAATATCCGAGATGGATGGAATGAAGAAAATGTCATCCAAATATTGGGTGAGCCATTAATGAGAGGAGGAGGGAAAATAGATATGCTTCTTGGCTACATTAATAGCTGGATAAAATACGAATATCAGAAATACGTATTACATCTACAATTTAATCAAGATGGTTTATTGTATGGCGCTAGTTTAATGTTGTGATAATCTATATCCCAGCCATTGAGCTGGGATTTTTTCTCTGTTAGTTTGTGATTGTGTATAATTCGCTAGTTCATCTTCTGTCTGCCGCAGTAGCGATTTAACCTGCCATGACTATTTAAAATCACGAAAATAGTAGTTAAATTTTTTATATAAAAGATAGATTTAATTATAAGTGCGATTTATTAAAATGATGTTAATTACCTTTAAATTAAAGTTGATTAACCATTAATTAAAGAATTAAAAACAAATAAGTGAGAAAAAGAATATTGTTCTGACAAGATAATATTTAAGTATTTTATCGCTGTTATTTTACGAAGAAAATAATAAAAACAATGCAGTGAAAAAAATAGATAAAAAGGTTAATTTGGCAGAATTTAAGCGCTGAAAAAGGTGTTGATTATCCGAAAAAATAAAAGGCGAGTATAATCAATATTGATTAAACGCAAAATAAAATATCCGATGATGATTAAAGCTAATAAAAAACAGGCGTTAAAAGGGGGGCAACGGTAGGGTTGCCCCGACTTTCAGAGGATGTCAACAATAAAGCGCTTTTATAGGCAGGAAAAGCCAGTTTCCTGTGAGCACTTTTTGTAGAAAATCAGTCAGGTTTTTCTGATGGCTTTCAACCTCTTCTTGACTAAACATTGATGAGTCAGCATCAAGATCAACAATTAATTCTCCAGCATCTACTTTCCCGCGGTAGATAATGTTAAAGCTAAAGCAGTCATAGAGTCCGCTGGTGAGTATATGACGTTTAACCTGGCAATCGACAAAATTGGGTGAGTCAAAAGGTAGTACATTGATGAGTGGAGAAAATAAATAACGGGTATCTTGAGGTAGATTGTGATCTAAAAAAATTTGTTCTATACGATATCTGGCATGAGTCCGTTGAGTATGAAGTGCGTTGATTGTCTTTTTCAAAAAGCTTTCTAATGTTTCATCCGGGTTGGTGTTTATCAATAAGGGAAGAATATTCGTCATTAATGCCGGTGTATTGGTTCTGAAACGGGTTCGGCGATTCATATAGGGTAGCCATATCGGCATTGAATATTCATTATTTTGTGTCTGTGTAGGGAAATAGTGAAGCAGGTAGATGCTTGAAAGTGCCACTAACAGATCTGGCCAGGCGATCCTTGTATCAGCCGATAAACGTGTTAAGCCTGTAACAATATCCCTAGAGAGCGCACAGCCGGCGTAATGGTGTTTGGTACTATAGTCGGCACGGGCGATATCCATGGTTGTAAGGCTCGCAGGTGAAAGATAATTTTGCCAGTACAAACGATCTTTTTCATATTGATCGCTGTTACAGTACTCTTGTTCTTCCGTGAGGTAACAGCTGAGTGAATGAAAGCAAGCATCAGAACTGGTTTTCTTACCAAGATAATATGAATAAAAATGCGCACAACGATGTTCAAGCAGTGCCATACCAAATCCATCAAGAAGAATATGGTGAGCGCGGTTGTACCAGAGATAATGAGACTCGCTTAATTTGAATAGCCACTGAGCGGATAGCGGTTGAGTTAATAAATTCAGCGGAGATTCCACATCGGTCCGCATAAGTTGTAATGCTGTTTGAAAGGGGGCGGGTTGCGTCTGTAAGTCGATGAGTTTTAGCTGTGGGATGGCGGCTTGATTCGGTTGTTGTAAAGGAAACGGCTCTTCTTTACGGAGCTGAAAACGGACAGAGAGCACATCTGTTTCACTAATCATCATTGTTATTGCTTTGCAAAGTGCTTGCTGATCGACATTACCCTGAATATCCAGATAGTGCGCGACAGTCGAAACAACTCTTTCGGAATGCAGGCTGAACTCGTGCCAATAATATTGTTGTGCCTGTGTCAATGGAATCCAGCTAGAAGTTTGAGCGATATTTGACATTGGATAAACCTTATGAATTCATCATAGAAAATAGAATATACCTGTTATCTTTCAAGTTGTTTCTTTGTTGGCTGCACTCACCCGGTCACAGAATTATCTATGACATAGTTCTCTATGCTCCCGGGGATTCGCTCCCTTGCCGTCGCGATCCATCTTGAAATCTATTGGGTATAAAAAAATGGAAAAACTCTCTTCTATGCTTGTGATAGGTGTTTACATAATGTTGAGCCACGATATTCCCATCTGAACAAGTCAACGCATAATTGCCTATTTATTCCCATGACATTCACTCTCCTGTTTGAGCACCATTTTTCATTTATTGTTTCTGGCTGAGATCTGAGTTGGTTTTATTACTGAGAAAATGAAACATTTGTTGTGCGATACAACAATAATGTGACGTATTTCGTGATCATCGTTATTGTGTATGATAATCATTATTAATCTCGTTGTCGGATATTAGACAAAATGATACATTACGTCCACTTTGGATTATCTGAATGGGTATGCGAAGTTTCTGTCTCGCTGAACCACAATCACTATCTGAGAACGCCAGAATGAAATCGATGTTAACCCTTGTATATGGCTTGGTAATTACTCTGGTCAGTTTATTTGGGGGGACTGTTTATGCTGCAAATGCAAAAAATGTAGCTCAGACGGAAAGCCTTTCTTGGCCAAGAGATTTTAAAAATGCTGATGGCTCTATCACCACTATCCCCGCAAAACCCCAGCGTATTTTATCGACCACTGTTTCGATAACAGGAATACTGTTATCAATTGATGCTCCCGTAGTCGCAAGTGCAACGGCCACGAATGGGAAATTTTTCGCTCAATGGGACAGCGTTGCTCAAGAACGGGGACTTGAAAAGCTTTGGCAAGCCGGCAATATTGATCTGGAAATGGCTTATGTTGTTGCGCCCGATCTGATTGTGGTTTCTATGAGTGGCGCTGATTCTGCATATGCTCAGGTAGAACAACTTAAACAAATCGCGCCTACGATTATCTTAGGTTATGGTAAACAGACATGGCAAGGTTTGGCGACTGAATTAGGCGAGGCGACAGGGCTTGAAGATAAAGTTACAGCCAGAATTACTGGTTTTGATAATTATCTTGCTGAATGTCGGGCAAAAATTGCAATCCCCGAAGGTAAGGTTAATATTATCAGCTATGAGGGGCCAGGAACGGTTAACCCCATATCAACGAGTATAAGTCCACATGCTTTGCTGCTTTCACAGCTTGGATTTACTATCGAGCCGGCAGATCCTGCCTGGCATAACGGTGGAAATAAAACCGGCGATTTTGTTTGGGCACAATATGAAAATATTACGCAGCTAACCGCACCCACGACGTTTCTTTTAAGCGCAGGAAATAGCAGAGCTACCGAGTTCTTAAAAGATCCGGTACTCGCTAATTTGGCATCGGTCAAAACAGGGCAAGTCTATGGCCTTGGTGTGAATTCGTTTCGAATTGACTATTACAGTGCAAAAGAAATTGCTGACAGCATTGTTAAACGGTTTGGCATTAATAAGTAGAAAGCGAAATAGCTTCATTGTTTGGGCTGGACATGAGAAAACCGATTTTTTCAGCTGCTAATTCTGGTGAGCAATCCCATAACCGGCAATTTAGATTTCAACGAAAAGGGTTGCTGATTTGTGGGTTATTGCTTGTAGCATTTTCAGTTTTTAGTCTTTTTGTTGGAACCCGTCCTGTCACGATAAAAGTCACCTGGGAGGCATTCACCGCTTTTAATCCTGCCAATAGTGAACATTTATTGGTTCGTTACCTGAGAGTGCCTCGTACTCTGCTGGCGATTATCGTTGGTTGTTCGTTGGGGGTCGCTGGCGCCATTATGCAGGCGCTTACCCGTAATCCACTGGCTGATCCGGGTATCCTGGGTGTTAATGCCGGGGCCGGGGTTTCCATTGTCTCGGCAATTGCTTTTTTGGGTGTTTACGACGTTGTTGGTTATATGTGGTTTGGTCTGGCTGGGGCGGCCATTGCGGGTTGTGCTGTGTATTTACTTGGGGGAATCCAGCATGGGTTGAACCCGGTAAGAATGGTATTGGCGGGCGCTGCCTTGTCCGTTGTACTATTTGCTGTCACCCAGATTATCACCATAAACAGTGAAGATGAGGTATTTAATCAATTCCGGCACTGGGTGGTGGGTTCACTTCAAGGGCGAGGTTATGAAGTCCTTTTTCCTATCTCTATTCTGGTGGCTTCAGGAGTGATGATTGCCTTAATGTTGACAAAGTCTCTTGATACAGTAGCACTTGGTCATGATCTGGGAAAATCACTGGGTGTTAATCAAACCAAAGTCTGGATTCTGTCTGCACTGGCTATCATTATGTTATCTGGTGGCGCAACCGCAGCGGCGGGGCCTATCAGTTTCATCGGCCTGACAGCGCCTCATTTCGCCCGTTTAATTGCAGGGCCTGATTATCGTTGGGTACTTCCTTATTCTATGCTTATCTCTGGGGTTATGGTGGTCGCTGCTGATAGCCTGGGGCGAGTCGTAGGATATCCTGGAGAAATTAGTGTTGGCATTATGGTGGCGCTAATCGGAGGGCCGTTCTTTGTTTTCCTTGTCAGAAAATGGAAAATTGTCCAATTATGAGCAGACGGAATTATTGCGAGACTGAGGTTAAGATTTCCGGTAAGGTCTGGCGACAAGGAAAGATGTCTCTTGTTTTCGTTCCCAGAAACCTCATGGTGACTTGTGCCATGCTGCTGCTGATTATGGTATTAGCGGTTTTTTCTATGACTATCGGCAAATTCAATATCACCATCGAACAAATTATCAGTACTTTTTGGGGGGCTGGCTCCGGTACTGTCAGCGAAAAGATCATCATGGATATTCGTTTACCTCGAGTGTTAACCGCAATTTTTGTTGGTGCGGCACTGGGGGTATCTGGTGCGGTCTTTCAGTCCATTTCCAGGAATGCGCTGGGTTCCCCAGATGTGATTGGTTTTACAACAGGAGCGGCGACGGGGGCAATTATACAGATAGTTTTATTTGATAATAATGCGGCGCAGGTAGCGATTGCTGCTATTGTTGGTGGCGTTCTGACCGCAGCGGTAGTGTATCTGTTGTCTTTAAAATCTGGTTCAATAGGTGGGTATCGTCTTATTCTAACGGGTATTGGTGTGGGTTCAGTGTTAACTGCCCTAAATGGCTTATTACTGGTAAAAGGAAATCTGGATAATACCGTGATGGCAAATTTGTGGCTTGCTGGATCACTTAATGCTCGTACATGGGGACATGTTTTTCCTGTTTTAACGGGGGTTGTATTACTGGTACCTCTGGTTCTTTTTACGGCAAGGAAATTGAATATTATCGAGATGGGGGATGATATTGCCAGTCAGCTCGGTATCAAGGTGGAACGCGTTCGTCTTATCATGATTTTCTGTGCTGTAGTGTTAGCCGCTCTTGCCACTGGTGCAGCAGGACCAATTGCTTTTGTTGCTTTGGCCGCACCTCAGCTTGTGGTTCGCCTGACTCGTTCGAGAAATATGCCTGTCATCAGTGCCGCGCTAATGGGCGCTTGCCTTTTGCTGGCAGCTGATCTGTTTACACAGCTTTTGCCTTTAAAAGCGGCAGTACCTATTGGACTTATGACAGGACTCGTTGGCGGAGTTTATCTGATTTGGTTGCTGACCCGTTCCCGGCAAATTTAGCAAAAACCGCTGTATACCCAATAGATTTCAAGATGGATCGCGACGGCAAGGGAGCGAATCCCCGGGAGCATAGATAACTATGTCATAGAGAACTCTGTGACCGGGGTGAGTGAGTGCAGCCAACAAAGAGGCAACTTGAAAGATAACAGGTATAAATTTATTTGGGACTCTTTATCTTTCTCGATTGATGGAAGAATTTCGTTATTTATATTCCTAACTTAGGCTGTGAATCATTTCTTTATTTCCCTAGTTTGCTTGTTTTTTGTGCTTGAAATAATTCTATAAAATATAGGGATATACTTTCAGTTAATTTCTTTCTGGCTAAATACATTCCTAAAACCACATATTTTACCGAGTTATCTTTCGCTTTTTTTATTTCTTTGAAATAAAAAATTGTTTTATATATTAAATTTATTTTTCTGTTGTATTGATCACATTTAGTGATAATGATTTTTATTTACATACAATAATACACCTTGTTATGATAATTATTACTATTTAAGAAATGTTATAATAAATTAACACCGAAAGTTAATAATAATATAGAAAAACTATTCCAAACGAAATTAACATGGGTTAAATCGCACCATGTTTTTTACAGACTGGGGTCTGCCAGTCAGCAATGTCACGATTTAATTCATTAATCGGTTAAAACTATTTCGTGTAAGCTGGCTAAAGGAGAAAAATGAATGAATAAGTTGCACTCAATTCTGCAACATGATGCATCAGAAACAGAACATACTAAAAAATCGCGTTTTGTAGGTACTTTTAGTGTTTTATTTTTCGGTGCCATTGCGCTGATTGGCACTGACGCTATTGCGGCAGAGAAAAAGAACACACAAAACGACCAAAAAGGAAATACCAAGGCATTATCATCAGAAGAAGATGTGTTAGTGGTAACCGGAGAGAAAGTTAACCGCACTATTTATGATAGTGGTTCAAGTGTCGAGGTTTATAATCTTCGCAAAATGAAAGCTATTCCTAATCCTGATGTTAACACGCTGCTGCAAATGACGCCGAACGTTGTTGATAATGGTATTAGTAACGCTCTTCCCGCCGTTCGCGGCGTTGATGGTTCAGGCCCTTCACAAGGTGGGATGGCTTTCCTGAGTGGAACGCGTCCTAGAATCAACGTCTCTATTGATGGGCGCTCATTTACCTATAATGAATTAGCTTTTGGTACGCAATCTTTGTGGGATGTAGAAAGTGTCGAGGTATTTCGTGATCCACAGAGTTATATTCAGGGAAGGAACGCAATTGCAGGCGCGGTGATCATTAAGTCACTTGATCCTACCTTTTATTGGGAGAGCGCAATCAAAAGTGGTTTCGCAAATCAGGGCTATCAGCAAGTTGCCGCGATGGCTTCGGGTCCTTTGATTGAAGATCAACTGGCTTTCCGTCTTAGTGTCGATCGTCAAGATCGCGATAGCTTTGCAAACTTGGTTTCTTATGATCCCGTTGGCGATCCGCACAAAATTGAATCAACCACGGTCCGCGCGAAGTTGCTGTTTGAACCACTGGCTATTCCTGAGTTATCCACGAAATTAACGGTTAACCATCTTGATAGTCGTGCTCCTCAGAACGAAGCATACAATCCAAGGCATACTCTTAATTTAAGGCATGAGCTATTCAGGCCAGTTGTAGAACGAAAAACGACCAGTGGGATCTGGGATGTTTCATGGGCTTTGTCAGATACCATTAGCTTGGAAAATAAATTGATTTATACCGATCTTGCTTATCACAGATTAACTTCGTCTAAAATTCCAAAAGCGGATACTGATGGCAAAGAGGTAGAATTTGAACCGCTTATCCGTTTTCAAGGTCTTGATAATAGGCTGAGTGGTTTGGCTGGTGTGCGTTATTTCTATGGTAAACAGGATGAGTCTATCGAGCTTTTCGGGGGCAGCCAATTTAATGATAAAACAGAAACAGCCTCTGCCTATACTGTCCTGACCTACACGGTTGTTCCCGAGGTTGATGTAACTTTATCAAGCCGCTTTGAACGTGAACATAGAACGCGTAAAGGAGGGGGACGCGAACGTGTAGAAATTGATTTTGATAAAACCTATAACGCTTTTCTGCCTAAAATTGATATCGCTTGGAAACCGCAGAAAGATCAAACCGTCGGGATAGCTGTTGGTAGAGGTTATAACGCAGGTGGTGCCGGGATTATCCTTGATAATACTTATACCGGTAATCCTAATTATACCTATAATCCTGAATATGTCTGGAACTACAGCCTCTATACGCGTAACAGCCTGATGGATGGTAAGCTGGAACTCACCTCTAATCTTTTCTATAACGATTATAAGGACATGCAGTTGCCTTACTATCTGGGGCCAAATGCAACCATGATACGTAATGCTGGTCAGGTTGAAACGTATGGTGCAGAAGTTGGTGCCCGCTGGCAGCCGGTCGAAAAACTTGAGCTAAACGGTAGTCTCGGCTTGCTGAAAACGAAGATTAAAAGCTTTTCAGAGAGCGGTATTCAGGGTAATAAATTACCTCGCGCTCCAGGATATACCGCAAACCTCTTGGCTAGATATTTATTGACAGAGGATATTGATGTTAGCGGTAATGTTATGTTCTCAGATACTTATTACTCTCAATATGACAATTCTGCCAGCGGGAAAATCTCAGCATATTGGATAGCTAACCTTCAGCTTGGTTATAACTTCAAGTGGGGGCGTGCTACATTATTTGCTCAGAATCTGTTCGACTCCGATAAACGTTTATTAGTTCCAGATAATAACGTTAATTCAGCAATTTATCAGCGTCCGAGAATGATCGGTGCGACATTTGAATTGAAGTTCTAAGGCGATTAATCAACAAATTGGAACAGTAACTCAAAATAAGTAACCGGACAGGGGGATGAGTAGGATCACTCTGTCCGAAAAATGGCAAAAGATTATATGTAGCCCAGCGTTGACTGGAGAAGCGGGAATGGCGGGAATATGGCAAGAGAGTTTAAGCGGTTACTGACAGATGATGAAGCATTGCTGCTGGATGAAGTATTTCATGCCCATGCTGTTGGTCACTCATCTTCGGAAGTCCAGGAAACTGAAAAGGATTTAACTGAATTTGAAGAGATGATGTGGCTTCATCATCAACAAGAGCCTGATGCTTCTGGTCAATTTGCTTGTGCCTGGTCGCTAACAGGGAATATCAACATAGGTCGGCTTATCAGAGCATTAGAGTTTCTTACTCAAGATATAGCTGGAATTAATGTTAGGTATCGTTTTGATGATGAAGGCGATTTGCGTAAATATTGCGATACAACCGCGAATTCTCCTGTTGAAATTTATCAGGTTCAGTCTGATGAAGAAGCGATAAATAGGCTACTCAAGGAACAATGTAAACCTATCGGGCTTGATGAGCATCCACCGGTCAAATTTATGTTGTTTATGAATGGAAAGCATGGGGTTATTTTGGGTGTGATTGTGCATCATATTCTGAGAAATACCGTGTCATTGTCGCAGATGCTTACTATGCTTTCGGATACCTATAATAATGGCTTGAAGACCATCGGATTTGGACAGGAAGATTTATTTAAAAAGGGTATCCCGGCTAAATGGTTATCATGTGAGTCTGGAAAAATAGGCATTCCCTGGCTCTATAAATCCGATACCACCAAGAGCGTGTTGATCAAAGAAACGGGTAAAATCAGTTATCTTGATGATTCTCTTCATAATCGTCTTGTGACCAGATATCGTACTACAATCAATGTTGATGCATTTGCTCCATTTTTACCTACGGAGAAAACAGCATATTCAGCACTGGCAACAGTAGTGGCATTATTCGGTTGCTATATTGCAGTGATAGGCTCTCATTTGGATGTGAATGTCAGTGTATCGTGTGACCCAGAATATACACATGATGAACTCAATAGCCAATTTTTCTATTCAGCATTAACGTCGTTGCGTGTGTGCCAGGATGATAGAAGCCTTGGCAAAATAATTGCCGATATTGCAAGGCAGATAGAAAGTGGCAAGCCACAAGCTAGCAATGAAGTAGAGTATGGGCAGGATAACCCACATATTCTGGTGACTTGGATTAATGAATCCCAGTCATCACTTAGGTTGAATGATGTAATTGTTGAGTTATTATCCATTCCACCGTTGAGCGCCCATTTTGATATCTCGTTGGCTGCCGGAAATGTAAATGAGGAACAATGGTTTTTTGAGTTAATAACGGCTCCGTCAGTGTCTGCACATATCGGCGCATTTCTGTTAGAAGGTTTTTGTACATTTATTCATGAGCAAAATGTTGCTATTGCACCAAAACTTACGTCTATTTTTTCGTTTCCAACGAAGAAAAAACATGGAGATATCAGTGATATATCACTGACTGTTGCTAAACAGCAAAAAGAACATGAAGCAACGGATAGAAGCGATAGCCATCGTAAAATAGCTAATATTATCTTAAATGAATTCAGACAAGCGCTCTCTTCGCCAGAAATGACAGTCAGTGATGACTTTTTTGATCATGGCGGGCACTCACTTATTGGCACCCGCGTGATAGGTAGATTATTGAGCCTACATAACATAGAGATTCATATTAACCATCTCTTTAGTTATCCGACAGCGTTGAAACTTGCCGAATATGCGCAATGTCATGATCCTATTGATGAAAACAAAAATCAGTTGAGTAAAGAACAATCTGAAGAAGATATTTCGGTTGTTGCACCTTTGTCTCTTGCGCAAAAATCTCTATGGAAAGCGTATGCGGCATTTGATTTCAACGATATCTTCAATTTACCTTTTATTTTAAAATTTTCTGCAAATATCAATGAGCAGGTACTCCAGCAAGCCTTTTTTGATGTACTGCAAAGACATTCTGTATTGCGTAGCCTATTTTATGAGAAAGAGGGTGAAGTTTATCAACGTGTCGTCCCAATGCAGGATTTATCGAACTATCAGTGGTTTTGGGGTTCTCGCGAATATGGTGCACTTTCCTCAGAAGAAATATTAAAAAAAGAGGGAAAGTATCAGTTTGATATATCCGAAGAACTTCCTTTGCGCATTAAATTTGTAACCGATAACGTTTCAGGACAGCAGTTTTTGTCCATGCTGTTTCATCATGTGTCACTTGATGAGTGGTCTGTTACTTTGCTTATGGAAGATCTTAAACATGCTTATAAATACAGGCTGATAAATGAGATACCAGCGTGGCAAGAGCAACCCTTACCATTCTATCAATATGCAATTAGGCAAAATGATGAGGGAATGAATCAGTCTCATCTTGATTATTGGGTTAATAATTTACGGGGGGCGCCAAGCGGAGAACCCATTTTTAAAAATGCGGTCAGCGAGTTATCTGGGCAGGCGAATTCTTGTGAAGGTGTTGAGTTTGAGATTGAAAAAGCGGTGGCTCAAGGTTTGCAGTCACTTGCCAGAAAAAATGGCGCTTCATTCTTTAATATTCTTTATGCCAGTATTGTTGCCTCGCTTAATTTATTGGGGGCAACCGATGATCTTCTTGTGGGAACATCGGCTTCGGGACGTGATGATGCGAGCTTCTTTGATACTATCGGTTATTTTACTACGCTTGTGATACACAGGGTTCGTTTTACTGAACAAATGACATTTACTGATCTTATCACTCAGGTGAAGAGCAATATCAATGATTCGCTACCTTATACCGATATCCCCATTGATCTGATTGAAGAAGCGTTATCAGGCCACGCAGATCAAGGAAAAGATCATTTGTTCGAGGTATATATTCAGTTACATGCGAAAAATAGTTTGAGCGGTGAGTTCCATATGTTGGATGGAAGCCATATTGCATTTCAACAGGTTGTTTTGGAAAAGCAGGAATCTCTGCTGGGGCTTCACTTTGAGATTATGGAAGAGATGATTGCAGGTGAAGAAACGGTACGTATTTTGTTTAATTATCGTTCAGATCGTTATAGTGCGGCTCAAATCGCTAAAATATCAGAGACTATCAATGGCATTTTGATACTGTTTGCAAAAACACAGGATAGCGATATACCGCTTAGGGCGATCCTGCCAAGATTATTCCACGCGCATATACCCAATAGATTTCAAGATGGATCGCGACGGCAAGGGAGCGAATCCCCGGGAGCATAGATAACTATGTCATAGAGAACGATATGACCGGGGTGAGTGAGAGCAGCCAACAAAGAGGCAACTTGAAAGATGACGGGTATATACCCAATGGATTTCAAGATGCATTGCGGCGGCAAGGGAGCGAATCCCCGGGAGCATAGCAAACTATGTGACCGGGGTGAGTGAGTGCAGCCAACAAAGAGGCAACTTGAAAGATGACGGGTATAGATATCCTTTGAATACGGGTTTCTATTTAGCACTGAATAATCCTCTTGCAGTCTGCATTTATATGAATATTGATGCGGACTGATTAATCCCGTTTTTGTGAGAGAGTTGATGACAACACTAATGCCAAAACATGATAACCAAAGTATTTTGTTACCTTGTCGTTTGAGTGTGGAAGAATTGCGCCTGGGTTACGGTGAACATGTCGTCTGTGATGAACTGAATCTGCGTATTCCTGATAGCCGTTTTACCGTGATTATCGGCCCTAATGGCTGTGGTAAATCTACGCTGTTGAGAAGTTTATGTCGTCTTCTGCGCCCAGAATATGGCAGGATTTGCCTTGATGGTCATGATATTCACACTATACCGACGCGCGCTTTGGCTCGTCAGTTAGGATTATTACCGCAAAGTGTGCAGGCTCCTCAAGGGATCAAAGTTGTTGATTTAGTGGCGCGCGGGCGTTTTCCCCATCAGCGGTTATTGCGTCAATGGAGCCATGAGGATTATGAAGCGGTACGCCAGGCAATGGATGTAACCGGTGTAACACAGCTTGCTGAATGTGTTGTTGACGAACTTTCAGGTGGTCAGCGCCAACGGGTTTGGGTTGCCATGGTGTTGGCTCAACAAACGCCATTGTTATTACTGGATGAACCGACAACCTATCTTGATATTGCTCATCAAATTGAGTTGCTTGATTTGTTTTGTAATCTTAATCAAGGATCGGGATATACACTCGTCGCAGTGCTTCATGATTTGAATCAGGCTTGCCGGTATGCAGATCATCTGATTGTGATGGCCGGGGGGAGGATTGTGGTGGAAGGCGTGCCCGGTGAGATTATTACGACAAAATTAATCTCTGAGGTTTTTGGACTCGATTGTGTCATTATTGATGATCCCGTCAGCCATACTCCTTTAATTATCCCGCAAGGACGGCGTTTAACAAAGGGATAACCATGATTTTTAGATGTATTTATTAATTTCTGATAGATTCAATCAACAACTATTAAGACCTGGCAGAATAATAAGATGGTACGAAATAAAGTCTCTAAATGGAATAAGGGAGAAATGTTTTAGAAATATAAGTTTTAATAAAGTTAAATTATAGATAAATTTAATTATTGACGATCTAAGTCATAATTTTATTTGTAGCAAGTGATGCAAAATTATATCGAGGAAGAATTCCATTTTCGTGACTACACGATTAACCGATAGAGGTAAGACTTGTGTCAGATCTATATAGAGATGATTTGCTGACTGGTTTTAATGATCTTAATAATAAGGATTTTCTGTTTCTTTCATCCAGTAAAAGTTTGTTGGCTCGTGGGCAATATGCAGTTGTATCAAAGCCACTTGATGATGCAGTGAATCCTGACAGCCTGATTCAGCAAGAAATACGTCAATTATTTCAGCAGGCGAAGAGTGATGGGATTGAAAATCCTGTTCTGGTGGGGGCAATTCCATTCGATAAACAGCAAAATGCGGCACTTTTTGTCCCTAAACAATGCAATTGGTTCCAAAGACAGCAGTTTCCTTCGCTTGTTTCCAATTCCACCTATACAGAAAAGAAACGTTATCAGTGGCCTGATAAAGCCCATTTTAGCCAGATGGTGAACACTGCCGTTGATGCAATGCGCAATCATGCATTAGACAAAGTTGTCCTTGCGCGGTTACTTGATATCGAAACCCATCAGCCATTAGATTCAATTCAATTATTGCGACATCTTAATCAGCAAAATGGTTGGTGTTACAACTTCCATGTTCCTTTGGAAAATGGGGCATTGATTGGTGCGAGTCCAGAATTATTAGTACGTAAACAGGGCAACACTATCTTTTCTCAGCCGTTGGCAGGTTCAGCAAAGCGTAGTGAAAATCAGGAAGAGGATTACAAATTACGTCAGGCGCTTATTCAGTCCGTCAAAGATAATTATGAGCATCGGTTGGTGACCGATATGATAAGAAACGTACTCGAAAGCCGTTGTCAAAAGCTACATATTTCTAATATGCCGTCCACCATTAGCACGCCTGTACTTTGGCATCTTGCCACTGATATTGAGGGAGAGCTAAAGGCACCACAGGAAAACGCACTTTCTGCTGCTTGTCTGCTTCATCCTACGCCGGCTCTCTGTGGCACGCCGTATCAGACCGCGAAAAATTTAATTGAGAAATTAGAGCCGTTTAAACGAAACCTCTTTGGCGGCATTGTGGGGTGGTGTGATGCGAAAGGGGATGGTGAATGGGTGGTGACTATCCGCTGTGGTGAAGTGAATGCTTCGCGGGTAAGGCTGTTTGCGGGAGCTGGTATTGTGCCTGATTCGAATCCAGAGTCAGAGTGGCAGGAAACAGAGGTTAAATTTTCAACTATGTTACGTGCATTCGAGTTTTCACAGGAGGCATGTACGGCATGATAGTTGAATTTAATCGTTGGCCGAAAGCGTTGGAGCAACGCTATCGTCAGCTTGGTTATTGGATAGATCTCCCTCTTAGTGACATTCTTACCCGTCAGTCAGATAACGGGCAAATTGCGCTTATCTGTGGAGATCATCAGTTCAGTTATGCTGAACTTAATCTGCTAGTAGATAGTTTTGCTGCCGCATTACAACAACAAGGCGTTAAACGAGGACAAACCGCCTTAGTTCAATTAGGCAATGAGGCTGAGTTTTATATTGTTTTCTTTGCCTTATTGCGACTTGGAGTAGTTCCGGTTAATGCGATATTCAGCCATCAGCGTAATGAACTTTGTGCTTATGCTGATCAGATTACCCCCGCATTGTTAATTGCCGATCGCAACCATTCCTTGTTTTGCGACGACGATTTTATTGATGAACTTAGAGTCCGCATGCCGTCTTTATGTCACGTTGTCTTGAGTGGTGATAATGACGATATTCTGGATTTTGAGACTCTGCTGGCACAAGGCGCTGGTGATTTTATCGCTAATCCAACACCCGCTGATGAAGTTGCGTTTTTCCAATTGTCAGGGGGAAGTACGGGAACACCTAAACTTATTCCCCGAACGCATAATGATTATTACTACAGTATTCGCGCCAGTGTGGAAATTTGTCAGTTTAATGCTGAAACTCGTTATTTATGTGCACTTCCTGCTGCGCATAACTTTCCTATGAGTTCACCGGGGGCATTAGGGGCGTTTTACAGCGGGGGACAGGTCATTTTGGCGCATAACCTCAGTGCTGATTGTTGTTTTCCACTCATCCAACAACATCAGGTGAATGTTGCTGCACTGATACCGCCAGCAGTCAGTGTATGGCTTGAAGCGATAGCACTTGGTGGTCACCGTGACGCGCTAAAAAGCTTGCGATTGCTACAGGTCGGTGGGGCAAGGTTAAGCGAGAGCCTGGCCAGACGCATTCCAAAAGAAATGGGATGCCAGTTACAACAAGTTTTTGGTATGGCTGAAGGATTAGTGAACTATACCCGGCTGGATGACGACGAACAGCATATTTTTATGACGCAAGGCTGTCCCATGAGTCAGGATGATAAAGTTTGGATTGCTGATAACGATGGCAATCCTGTTCCTCCTGGCATTGCTGGCCGGTTGATGACTCAGGGGCCTTATACCTTCCGTGGATATTACCGTAGCCCACAACATAATCAGCAGTGCTTTGATAGTAATGGATTCTATTGTTCTGGCGATCTCGTCATCATGACACCTGATGGTTATTTACAAGTAGTGGGACGTGAAAAAGATCAAATCAATCGCGGTGGGGAAAAAATTGCAGCAGAGGAAGTTGAAAATCTACTACTTCGGCACCCTGATGTCATTTATGCCGCGCTTGTCGCTGTTCCTGATGAGTTAATGGGTGAGAAAAGCTGCGCTTTTGTTGTATTACGAAAACCGATAAAAGCCGTAGTCTTGCGGCGTTATCTACGTGAGCAGGGAATAGCAGATTATAAATTACCCGACCGGTTTGAATCTGTTCCTTCATTGCCGACAACACCTATTGGAAAAATAGACAAGCAACAATTACGTCAACTTGCTAAGCAATTTGTTCAGCCATCATTCGTTGGAGAAAGAAATGAGTATTCCTAAACTGAGTAGTTATGATTTGCCTGTAGCAGAAGGGCTTCCGACAAACAAGGTCAATTGGTCATTGGATAAAAATCGGGCTGCATTGTTAATTCATGATATGCAAAATTACTTTCTTAACTTCTGGGAAGAAAATAGCCCGTTAATTAATCAAGTTGTGGCTAATATTGCCAGACTGATAGAAACCTGTCGGGAAAATGGAATACCGGTATTTTATTCCGCTCAGCCTAACCAGCAAAGTGATGAGGATAGGGCGCTATTAAATGATATGTGGGGACCCGGGCTGAACTGCCACCCCGAACGGCAAAAAATTATAGATGCACTCGCTCCCCAGGCTGGTGATACTGTTATGGATAAATGGCGATATAGTGCATTTCAGCGCACTGATTTTGAGCAACAGCTCAAAATAGTTGGGCGTGATCAACTCATTATTTGTGGTGTTTATGCCCATATTGGTTGTCTAATGACAGCAACTGATGCGTTTATGCGTGATATACAACCCTTTATAGTGGCAGATGCTGTAGCTGATTTCAGTTATGAAGAACATATGATGGCGCTTAAATATACCGCTGGGCGCTGTGGACGTGTAGAGACTACCGAACAGCTTCTTGTTGCCTTAAATGCAAAACAAGTGCAATGGAATAAGACTCGCCTGAAAGGGCTATTACTGCCTTTATTAGATGAGGATAGTGGTGATATTAGTGATGATGAAAACTTGCTCGATTATGGGCTTGATTCTGTACGCATTATGTCTCTCATTTCCCATTGGCGCCAGCAAGGATATGAAGTGGATTTTATTTCATTAATGAAAAATCCAACAATAAATGGTTGGATGACGTTATTTACTGAGAGTCAGGGAGCTTGAAATGAGTATTACGCTTGATTTTAGCGATAAAATTGTCTGGGTAACCGGCGCGGGTAGCGGTATTGGTTATCAGACGGCTTACCGTTTTCAGCAAGCGGGCGCGAAGGTGATTGGGTTTGACATCACTTTCCCTGATGGGGATTTGCCTTTTACACCTTATTTGCTTGATATCAGTGATACTATTGCCGTTTCACATTGTTGCGAACAACTCCTTGCACAACAGCCACAACTTGATGTGCTGGTCAATGGTGCCGGAATATTACGCCTTGGTGCGACTGAAGAGATAACGTTTGAAGATTGGCAACAGTGCTTGTCTGTTAACGCGGGAGGTGCATTCAATCTATTTCAGGCGACTATTCCCCAGTTTCAACGCCAAAAGGCGGGGGCTATCGTCACTATTGCGTCAAATGCGGCTCATGTTCCTCGTGTTGGTATGTCGGCCTATTGCGCTTCTAAAGCTGCGTTGCGTAGTCTCTGCCTGAGTGTTGGGCTTGAATTAGCACCTTATGGCGTTCGTTGTAACCTTATTTCACCAGGATCGACAGATACGCCAATGCAGCGTGATATGTGGCAAACAGCAGCTTCTAAGCAGCAAGTTATTCAGGGATTTTCTGAATTATTCAAACTGGGTATCCCACTTGGGAAGATAGCGACGCCAACAGAAATTGCTGATGCGGTATTGTTTATGGCCTCTGATCTCGCAAGCCATATTACTTTACAGGATATTGTCATCGATGGTGGTGCAACGCTTGGCGCTTAATCGTCTATCATTGTGAATAACGGGCTGGATTAGAGATTGCTAGAATTGACTGTTCTTCTTCCTTTAGGAATGTGAACAGTCAAGGCGTAAATTCTGCAATATCTTAAATGTCTGATGGGCGCTGAGTTTTGATACAGATAAGACGCTGGGTTTCCGGTTCATAACTGTGTTCAATGATCTCGCTGTTACCGTATTCTTCGCGTAATTTTTGTCCGGCTGCGGAATAAGTCAGGAATTTGACGATAATCTGTTCACTGTGGCCTTGCTGCGTCAACCAGCTACTTTTTAATTGACCGGCCACATCATAGGCCAAACGCTGGATATTTCCTTCCGCATCGGTCTGAGTCAGTAAAGCGCCAGTGGCATCCCAGTTGCTTTGGGTAGTATAGACCTCGCTGGTCAATATGTTCTGCCAAATAATTTCGTTGTCACCAGTCCAGTTTGCCTGTTGATCGTCGATCAGTAATTGCTGGGATTGTGATAAAACGCTACCCGTTAGCGACAAACTCTCAGGTCGAGTGACTCCTGCGGCATTGTAGTGGCGTACACACTGGCCGGCAAGGTTGTGGTTTTTCTCTGGTTCGGTACCGCTGGCCCAGATAAGACGTTCGATAATATGAGGCTTTTTTTCCTTTGGTTCTTGTTCTGTTATGGACAGCAAACGTCCGGGAAGGGAAGAAGATTCATATTGTCGGGTTTGTATGGTGCCGGTTGCTGTCACGGTTAGTACTGGACGGCCTTCAATATCATTCAGTATGACCGTGCGACCTGCATCAATGCTTTCGGTACTTAAGGGACTGCCAGTCAAATCATACTGCCAGAGAAAGTTAGGTTTTATCGTACTATCATTCTGTCTGGCGTCATACGGGGGTGTATCAATGCTCTGGTTCAAGTACCCGCGGACATCATACTGATGATGGGTGATACGATGAAAGCCAATGACACTGACAGTCAGGCCCCGGTTATCGTGGACCTTGACGGTAGGTGTGTGTTGATAAAGTTTGGGGTCTATGACTTTCATGACTTACCTCTTTTTATTGTGTTGCTGCATTTAATCATTTCTGTAATCGCAGTTTCCTCAGCATAGTCGGTGTTGAGGTGTTCGTTATAATAGCGGTCAGATTCTTGTCACAATAAAAACCTGCTATTACTTTCCTCCGTGGTGAATAGAGAGTCGGCGCCAGAGCCAATTCAGCCCGGTACTTCCTGTTGTGCCGAATAGTCCGGCAATTGCAAAAGTCATATAGATGCTGCCGCCACTTTCAAAACTCATCAATCCTCCCAGTACACCCGTAAAGCAGGAGATGATGAGTTGACAAAGTACGTTAATCCAACTCCATTTATATTGTTTATTTTGCATATCAATAAGGTATCTGACTAATCCACCCCAGGCCGCAACAAAACCAACGATCAACCAGATAATAAGTTGAGTATCTGACGGTATTATGAACGACACCTTTCACCTCTATATTTGTTTCCCGCCCGTTAGCCGGGCGGGATTTATCAAGTTACATTTTCACCTCAGCTGCTGTGTCATTTTCATCCTCATTGACGGTAAACCAGGGAGTGAACAAGGTTCGGCGAAACCAGCCTTTTGCGGTGATAACCTTCACCTCTCGACCAACGGGGTCATATATATGGGTATCGGCATAAGCTTCTTTTCCGGTGCTGCTATCGCTAACATAACGCCAATCATTGAGAAAATAAGGCTGATAGGTCCGTATGGGTTGTCCTTTATTGTCATATTCAGTACGCCCGGTTACCGCCCAGCGATTATCGGTATCCTCAATTTTCGTGACCAGTGAACCCTCGTTGTTGCGTTGCCAGGCTTTTCCTGCCTCATGTCGGACCGCTGCTTGCAGCAAGCGGCCAAAGCCATCACTGAATGTGACGTGTTGGCGAATTTGTTGAGCCGTATCGTTGTCATAACGATCTGTAGTTAGTGTGAGACTGTGAGGCGGTAAACGGGTATTACTTAACAGGTTGACTGGTTGAGTGGATACACTTCGGTTTTGTAGCCAGCGGCGATAAGCGAGTATGCAGATACGCCCCTCTTTAGTGATGATTCGGGAATTTTGCAACATTTGTTGTTCTTGTTCTGACAGCGTATTTAGGGTTCTTTGACTTAGCACTGGCATCCAGCTTTCCGGTGCATAAACCTGACACTGTGCCACGGGGAGCGTTCCAGTCAGATCAATAGCTGCGTTTACGTTGGTTGGTGGAAGGAACGCGGTTTTTTCCGGTGAAGTATAACCCGTCATCACACCATTTTCTGTTCCCCAAAAGCGCTGTGTTATCGGACGGCCCAGTGCATCCAGCGTAATAAAGTGTACGTTGTCATTTGCATCAGTGAGTTGTACGGGAGTCAGAAAACGCCAGTCATATTTTGCTGATGCTGTCAGGCCAGCCGCATTGCGTGTTTGTATCACGACACAATAATTTGCATCCCAGGTTAATGTGATTTTTCCCGTGAGCTGTGTCTGGCGCTGTTTTAGTGGACGCCAGAACTGCGTGGCTGTGCCGTAATCGGTATAACCATGACGGGCTGTCCAGATTTTACCTTCTCCGGTACGAGGGAACAGATAATCTGCTTGTTGATAGCCGGCTTGTTTCAGCGTTGTTGGCAATTGGTCGGATGTGATACTCCCATCAAATGCTGACAATGTGGATTGATTGAAGACAGTCGTCTCTGTGAAAGCAATTAGCGCTTGCCGTGTTGGTATTGGCAGTGGTGTTGCATTTTGCCCATCGGTATAAAATGTTTTTTGCTGACCAAGGTATTCACGTGGCTTGTCATCCGCAATCAGGCTGTTTTCAGCACGCAGAATTTCCAGATTTAAACCATCGACAGGGAGATGTTCAGCGTCATAAGTAAAGATATCACTGCGAGTACCATCCGATAATCCCAGCATCCTAACAGTATTGCTGGTTAGATGGTGCCAACTGAATTGTTGATAGGTTAGCCGTAATTGATGTTGCTGGTCATCATAACTGTTGGCAAACAGGGTATCGGGCAATATATCGGGATACGGACTGGTTGCGGGCTGATTGCGACGAGGATATTGGACTGAAATCCGTTTCAGAGGCTGGCCGAATAGATCACTGGACAGCGTGATATCTTGGCTGCACTGCGGATCGCTGGCAATACGTTCATAGTGATAACTGCGGCTTTCTGCCATGGATGACCAAAGTACAGGATATTGACTATCTGTATTCTGTAATCGGCGGACCTGTGGACGGAATTCGGTGACCGTATAGGGAATTTGTTCTACTGCACTGCCATCCAACCCATACAGTTCACTGCGTAGCGGTTGACCTTTCAGCGCCCGATATAACCAGTATCGAGCGTTGTCATCTTCTGGTGTCAGGAGAACATCTTTGTTATTTATCCAGGCGGTAAAGCGAGGTGTAAAACCATTAAACGCCTGGATATCGCCTCGCCAATATTCGGTTGATAATGCGTTATCTATTTCAGGTAGACCGGTAGCATACCAGTTTTTAGTTAGCGCTGGTGGTGTACGCTCAGGTGCACTGCCTTGAGCCAGTTGATGGCTATCCGTTTGTTCAACATAACCAAATCCGCGAAATTCCCGTTCACGTCCGTCCCAGGCGCCATGAACATAACGCATGGTTGTCACTAATTTGTTGCCGCTGATTTCGTCTTCTGTTTCCGTCTGCCAGAGAGTGTGTACCGGGAAGGGCAGATAGCAAACCGGTGTTTGTCCAGAAGCCAGTGCCTTGGCTTTTTCATCCAGCCAAAATTGAGCGGAGCTGCGGTAACGCAGAGTGTGATTGGCACCCATATTGTTGTTCATTTCACTGAGTAGCCAGGGTTTATGCAGAGTCAGGTCACAACGCCAGTGATGAGGAGCCATATACGGTACGCTCAGTATCAGGCTGGCGACTCCCTGGCCTTGAATATCGGCTACTTGTAACTGACAGGTATTATCAAAACGTAGACCGTCTGGGAAGGTTAATGTCACAGGGGCGGCGAAACTGTTGCCACTTTTATTTAAGAAAATATCCAGACGATTTGTGTGAACATAAATCAGGTCAGTTGGACCGCTGCCATCTAGGTCAGCCAGATAAACCTGAGCAGGGTTAAATTCAGTTTCTGGTTGGTTAAATCCCGGTAGGGTAATTGGCTGACCAAAGCGCCCGTGTCCCAGATTCGGCCAACAGGTAACTTTAGTTGCGCTGACTTCAACCAGATGTGCTTGACCGGAACCCAGTACATCACTAAAAGCCACTAATTTACGGGCATCAGCGCCCGGTACTGGCAAGGTTACATTACCGGATTGCACTATATCCTGTCCTTTGGTAAAGCCGCCGCGGGTATTGGCATACAAACGCACGCTTTTGGGACCGATCAGAACCAAATCAGAGAGTCCGGCTCCCATTAAATCGGCAAGTTGGGCGCGGGGATGAAAATATTCTACAGGCAGAGCGTTGAGCGGAGTAAAACGTGTCCAACTGCCATCCGGGCGTTGGCTATGGTATCCCCGTAATCCCGGTCCGGTGATTACCCAGTCAAGTTGACCATCACCGTTGATGTCTACCAACGATGCATTATTTTGCAGAGAGGGAATAATTGATAAGGGTTGCATTTTTTCCCAGGTGACCGCGTCTTGGTTGCTTCCGGTTTGGCGCTGTGCAGCACGGTACCACCAAGCTTCTTTGTCTTGATACAGAAGACCGGGTAGCCCTTCACCTTTTAGATCAACCAATTGCCAGCGCTGAATTGCATTGAAATTTTCCAATACATCCATCGGCTGCCAGTGAGCATGATGCTGTGGCGAAAAATCCTGATATGCAAATTCCAGTGGTGGAAGGGTGACGGCGGTGCCATCTTGTTCATGTCCCACCTTGCGAACCGATACCAGTGTGCTGGCTATTGCGTTTTCGTCATAATCCAGTATCAAGCGTGAAACTGGTGTCAGTTCATCGGGTTTTTTTGCCTGTCCGGCCAGTGTTTGCAGACGGTGATACATCAGTATCTGGCGGCATAAACGACGAGTACGCAATTCGAAACCGTATTCATAACGGGAAAAACGGTCTTGTCGGCAAAGCCAATTATCCGTTGTTGTAAATGCTGGTGATGTTTGTAGGTCATTATTGCGTTCGCCGTAATCAAATACGAGACAGAACAGCCAGCTTGCTTGAGACGGGATATGACCATCCAGACTTGGTAGCGTTTCGCTGGCTGTCAGGTTACCGTAATGTACGGTGTGGAGATAGCGTTGGGCTGTAGCTTGTGGATGTGCTGTAATCTCATCAGTTTCACAACCTGCTTCATTTTCGGTGCGGTACTGATAATAGATTTGCTCACCATGCGGTGACACTGATGCTTCTAGTAGCCACTGGGCTGTTTGCGTAGTGTCTGATGGGGTACTAATACGTGCTTGAGGATTTTTGCCTAGCAAGTGTACCTGTCCATTTGGGCTGTATATCAGCCAAAAATCTGTTGCGTTTGTTGTTTTCGGCTGCCAGTACTCTAACCGGCTGAAATGACTTTCCAAGCGGTAACGGTAGCCGGTAACGGTGAAAGTGGTACCCAAATTGATGTCTTGTAATGTGGATTCATCACGGGGGTGATCCACCATAACCAGAACTTCGCCTTCCGGTCCGAGGAAGGTATCGGTTTCATTATAATGGGGAACACCAAAATGTGTGCGGCGGCGAATAGCCATAACGTTGCAATCCCAGCCTAGTCCAAACGGGCTATTACCGGCACCGCTATTATAGTTCAGGGTTAATGAGGGGGCATAACCGCGCCCGGCAGAAATGGGCAATGGCAGAGAAAGTGCAGTCATACCATCCGGTCCGGCGGGTGTTAATGCTTCACCCATACCTGTGATAGCGCCCCCCCCTTTGGGCAATGACAGCTCTGTAATATTGAAATCTTGTGAATTTTGCATATAAAGACTCCTTGCAGGCCCCGCTTAGGGGCCTGTTTTAATACTTAGTTGAGATGGTTATTGGCGAATGGTGTAGCGAATATGCAGAATGATGTCGTTTAGACTCTCCAGCATGACTTTTTGTTTTCCAGTTGCATTTGGGAAGCTCAATGTCAACGTACCATTATCGATTGGGATTCCTTCAAACGGCAGGAACTTGCCATCATTGAAATCCAGCTGGAACTGACCACTGTCATTCATCCCATGAGAAACCGCCAGTGATTTGCAACTTTCAGCTAATCCGGTGACATTTCCGCCGTAAGACAGAATGGCTTGTACATCTTGATATGGTCCTAATAGCGCTGGTAGGGTAACACTGAGCTGTTTAATACGGCGAATGTTGCCTACTCCGCTATCTGTTGGATAATCATCACGGATTTGCAAGTCAGCTAATGAAATGGATGCTTGCAGAGAATTTCGGGCGTTCCCTGTACCAAACTTCAGGGTATTATTCCCGTTACCGGCATTGCCTGATCCACGTCTGACTAGTTCTGCAATTTTCTCTGACAGGGAAAATCGACCTTTATTTTTATAGAGTTCTGCCAGTGAGACGGTGCGTTCTATCTCCAGTACACGTTGTTCCTGTTTTAGGTGCGCATCTTCCATTTGTGCCAGATTCAGCATCAAGGCTTCACCTGCGAGCAGGCCGGCATGGGTTCCTTGCCAGGCTCCAGGTTTAATGAAGCGTACAGAAGCATTATTAGTTTCCCAGCAATAGGCCATTTCTGCCATCAAACAACGGGTTACCGCCAGATCGTAGAATTGGAAATAAATGGCGGCTAGGCGACCACGTAGCCAGTTGTACAGCGCCTGATTGCTGAACTTACGTTGCAGGAAGACCAATTGTGCTTGAGTTTGTTCCTGTTGGGTTTGCAGGCTGGTTTTCTGCAACACAGTGGCTTCACGGCGTATAGTCAATGAATTGAGCTGAGCATCAATTTGTTTCAGCTCGGTTTCTGCATTATTACGCTGGATTTCCCATTCCTGACGGCGACGACGATAGGCTTCAGATTGGCTGATTTTATCTGCTTCTGTGTTCATGACACTGGCTGAGAACTCCATGACATTACCTGTAGCTTGAGCAATTGCCCCCCAATGGCTGCCGCCATCAGCTAAGCCGAAAATGTTGGGTGCCAGATCAAGTGCTGCGCCTGCCAGATGTGATGCTTGAAGAGCAGTAGAAAGGCCAGCTATGGAGGCACGCAACGTCATTGCCTGTTTTTCACCGGCATTGATATTTTCATCGAACAGTTTGCTGTAACTGTCAAAACGTGATTGTGCTCCAGCGCGGTTTTTTTCCAGCACAGTTTTTTCAGCATCTAGCTCTTCGATGGTTTTGTCTTGTATGCTCAAATTGGTCAATATCAGTTCTGCCGCCTGATTCTGCAACAGCGTATTTAGTGCTTCTGCATCTTGACGTTCGATAATATTTTGTAACGTGGAACCAAACTGCGTGAGTTGACTTACCATGCTGCGCGCGTTTTCCAGCATGCGTGGGAAACGCCATAATGATATAAATGGTTGCGGGAGAACCCCGCCGGCCTGTGAGCTGGCGACAGTGGCGCTGAGCAGCGCTTTTGGATCTGCCGGTGTAGCGTAAATAGGTAGATGTAATGGCTGACCGTCGATAGAAAGGTTATGGCGCAGGTTGTATAACCGTTGTTCCAGTGTCTGCCAGTAGCTCAGCATGACTTCATTGACCTGCGGCAGGAAAAGATCTGTTTGTGTGTCGGTTGTAGATTGGCCCTGTCGTAAGGCTACCATTGAGCGGGAATGGGCTTTTTGTCTCTCAATATCTGCGGTATCTTTCAGATCGGGTTCGCTCCACACTGAATTGAGTGAAAGATGAGGCTTATCACCCAATAGGTGTAGTGCCTGCATATACCACATTTTTGCTTCGTTGAGCGTGTCCCGTTCCAGCTGGCGATAAGCATAATCTCCATGTGCTATTAACAAATCAAGGGTCCGCATAAACGTAGCAACTTTGTAATGCATCGGATCATGTTGAGCTACGGCGTCAGGATCAACCGAGTCTAATGGGTCATCGTTCCAACTGGTATCTTCCTGTAATGGGCGGACATTCCAGCGGTAATTTTGAATTTGACCATTAACAATATAACCAGACGAATTCCAGACATATTTCAGCCAACGGTTAGCTTCATCAAAGTTTTGTTCATGTAGCAAACGTTGAGCAATCAGCATCGGGGTATAATAGAACAGTTCCCAGAAATAGAGACTGTTAGCGCCGCTGAAATCCATCGGTTCGTTCTTAACATCTTTCAGAACATTAACGCTTTCGAAATGGGTCAAAATAGAGCTAGGACTTATTGTGACTACCCCATTAGCATCTCTGACAAAATGAGGGCCGCCCCAGGAACTATCTGACAATGATTTCTGAAAGGTCATATAAACCTTGGCGTGAAAATCTCGATTTAGTGGCGCATCATCAAGAGGGATAAATAAAGTTATGTTTGCGCGGGTATCGCCTAGCTGACCTGAATAGATAATATGTGAGTTATTATCTACAACATGTTTGAGATAAAGCTTAAACCAACGTTCATTACCATGAATCGATGGGCTATAAGGGGGTATGACAAACGTAGCATAGAAACCCTTACCTAATTGCGACTCCTGAATATTCTGAGTATCCATACTTAAGATAGTATCGATTCCAGCGGTGGCACGGCTAATTAATTTGCGGGCAAACAGCGTGTTAAGTCGAGTACGATAGATTCCCCACTGTATATATTGCGCCCCATTTGCATCATGGTTAAGGGTCAGGACATCATTATCGGTACTTACCTTACGAGTGACAGTAATACTGAAATGTTCCTCTCCCAGTTTACGATCATTTTCTCCTTCGGCAAATGGCTCAGCAAATGCGGTAAAGGTGATATCAATACTGGCTGAATTATTAATGAAATTCAGACCTGAACCCTCTATTTCCAGGGAATTAAATTGATAAATCATCTCTTCGAAGTTGGGTGATGGCTGAGTGGAAACCTGTTTGTCTGCTGTAAAAGTTTGTATTTTACTGCCAGCATTCACTGTTACTTGAACTTTTGTCGAAGAAATTGCCGTATTGATATTTATTGGTCCTGAAACATCAGTAGCAATTCCCATGTTGTCAATCATAAAGAGGTATTTATTAAGATCATTGGGCTGATTCTGGGGATCGGTAACATAATCATCACCAATGGTAGCATTGTCTTTGCTCAATGTTCGACGCGCATCAGGTATCCATGCTTCGACTTTAGATGAATAATTGGTATCCCGATGGAATAATAGTCTTCCTTTATCAAGCTTACTGGCATTTCCACTATACTGATAAATGGGGTAAAACAGTTGTTTCTTTGTTGAGTGATCTGGGTTGACGCCTAAATTGTTATAGATAATAAATTTGTCGCCCAATTTACCGTATTTCTTCATCAAGTTACATTGATTACGTTTTTGGCCTTCATATCCATTATGAATAACTCTTAATTTAGGTGAAATTTTGATTTTTAAATTATCTGATTGAGATTCTAGGCTGATAGCTGAAATATTCCCGCCATACACCATACCGAGGTAATGTTCTTCCCAATTGTAGCCCTTATTATTGTTTATTGATGAGGGGATTTCATATTTTTCTGCATAGCGGTTATTCACTCTTATGATACTGTTTGTATCGAAGTGTTTATAGCTATTATCCCGATAAGATGTAATTTGTGTAATTGGCATGGATTTGGAGGACATATTGGAGAAAATATACAGTCCTTGCATTGAGGCGTTTTTATAATTATCTAATTTATTTTCTTTGCCGTAAAACATAACCAACAAGGTATCTTCACCCTGATAACCTGCACAATAGAATCCGAGTGCTTTATTGGCCAATTTTAAATCAGATATTTTGCTATTTACATCAAAGGTGATTGGTGTATTCCAGGTTCCGTCATAGCGGATATGTGCTAGTTTTAATTCATAATAATACTCTTGGATAGTTTTTTGACCATTTTTTTCCTGTTTAGCAATCTTCTTCTGTTCCAGCCAGGTTATATACAGACGGGATTGGTAAACTACCGGGCGGATAGTGTCCTGATAGGGATGAATCGGACAGTCAATTTTGTACCACTCACTCCAGGCGTTAGCGGCGAATTTGCCATTGCTGAATTTATTGTGATCCACGCTGCGCCAGTAATATTGATTAACTTCTGTTTTACTGTGTCCGATAAAATAGGTTAATCCCTGATCACTATTAATATTGTCGTGATAGGCGCTGACGATTTCCAGATTAGCTACTTGTTCGAATGACGTTAAATAAGAATTAAAGGCATCTTCTACAGTATCGGTATTTAATTGACTCTGGCTGACGGATTGCAGCAGTGTATCCATCATTTTTGTTTGTCCGATACGCATGGTCGGATCAATGTAATTTTCAGGGTAATAAGCGAGTTTCGATACGCTGGCCCAGGTGCTGTAGCGTTTATTATATTTATCCCAATCGGCAAAGAATTGACGGCTGGTTACATTCTGGACTGTATTTTCCTCTATGTTTTTCAGTGCCTGGTTAATATACAGTTGGATGCTAGCAATTGCTTCAGCAATTCGCGTGGTTTTAATAGCGGCGGAAACTTGATTATCAATCAATAAATACTGATACAGGTCATCACGGTTTTTAATCGCGGGGCCTTTATTAGTGATGTTGCGGATATAGTACTCGCTTAATGCCGTACTGCGGGATTCATCCAGAAATGCATGCAGGGTATTGGCCTTTGGGGTATCTAAACCAGCAGTTAATGCTGTAGCTATGTTTTCCCATTTGTTATAAGCAGCGGAAAGGTCATTGGTGAGTAATTCCGCCAGTTCTGAAGCATTCTCTGGAGAGACATGTAATTGACGCGCTATATCAACCCATTGCAGAATGGCGTCGATAGATGCCCAACTGATGAAGGGATTGCTTGGCTGTATTTCATTGGTAGTTAATGAAATTAATGGATTATGTTTTTGTTCTAGGGTACTGGCTTGTAATAGCAGATTTTTATCAAGGTTCATGGCGCTAGCCAGCTGTTTTGCCGTTAATGTTCCTTTTTCAAGTTCGGTCAGGACGAAAGAAGCTTTTTTGCCCAGTGAATTAATCCAGTCAGCAAAGTGTGTCATCATTATCAATGATAATGCGTTAGGTGTTGATTCCGTTTCGGCTGTAGTGCCAAAGATTTGCGGTTTTGTTACAAACAGATGGAAAGCGTTTTCGTTGAGACCCGTGGAACGGTAGATCAGCGCCAGTTGGGCCAGGCACTGGCAATATTGAATAACGGGTTCAGCTTGTTGCTGGAATTCTGGTTGAGTTGTAACGGGGTTTACCCGTAACCAGCTCCATAATTTCTCAGCTGTCATTTTTCCTTTGCCGGGTTCTAATTTATCCGCCCAGGTGAGGATGGCATATGCCGTATGTTCAGACGGTAATTGCAAAGCGGCGGTGATATAAGGCGAAATAGCTTCCAGCAGATTTTTTTTGGTTTTCTCCGCTTTCTTATCAAAATCTTTTAAGCCGTTATATACAGTATCCAGCAAGTTGTATATTTCTGGGATCAGGGTTTTATCATAGTTATTAGTGGTCATGATGAACAACTGATATACACTTAGCTTCTGTGTACGCAGCCATTCGGTAATGTCATAGAGTTTGTTAATTAATAAGACCAGCTCATTATCTGTGATTTTGAGTAAGTTGGTTTTCCCTTCACCCGTAGCAATGAGCAATAAACCTAATTCATTAATAGTCAACTGATGGATATCTGCCAGTAATTTGGTGAGATAGAGATGAGAAAGATTCTCTATATTATGGATAATTTTTCTAGTTGTGCTACCACCATTGACGATCTTTAGTAGGCGATAAAGTGAGACATCATCGACATTAAAAGCACGTTTAAGCGCAGTTTTTTTCCAGTCGTTGGTATTGTTTGGATTTAAATCAATCTCTTTATTCTCGGCAGAAAAATCTTGCCCATTCAGTTTGGGAGTATTAAACAAACGATCAAATTGGCTGGGGCTGTTATTATCATCACGTTGTGAAATGGGGGCTTTACACAGTATTAGTGCTGTTTCAGTATCAATACCGTAACGATGCATATAGTATTTTACACGAAAGACTTTCTTTAGTACTTCTGCATTGATGTTGAGTCCTGGGTTGGTATTGGAGATAATTTCTACCAATACGGGTAGTGGCAGATTTGTAGCTTTGGACAGACGAATAAATTTATTCCGTTTCAACAGAAGAAGATAATCATATTTTGCGTTGGAAGGTGTTGTACTTTTTATTTTTTTTGTAGTTAATGTAACATTCAATTTAGTTAAATGACTAAATTCTTCATCAGTCAGATTATAATAATTCCTCAGATATTCTGGGTTTTCTATCAGGGAAGGATTAATATTACCAAAATTTTTATTATAAAGACTCTTTGCATTGGCTTCGGTAATTTCTTCTGTCAGAATATTAAACAATTCAGGTGAAACAGATGAATTAATCTCCAACAGAGAAATTTGATACATGAGTTTGGCGACGGTTGTTTTCGGTGGTGTACTGGATTGTTCAAATACTGGAGCCTGTAACTGAATAATTTTACGCACGCTTTCATAAGCATCGTGATATGGCAGTGATCCAGCAAAAGGGAAGGTTGATAATTTTTCCATTATTTCAGCATAGTGACTACGTCCACTCTGATTGCTAATAATACTTTCGAGCAACACGTTATTAGACAGAGAAAGTGTGGATATTTCAGTATCCATATTTTTCTGGCTGAGCGTTAGTAACTGTAGATCCGGGCGGCGTGTATCCAGATGATAAATAGAATCGCTCGTATGTAAATCGCGTGCTTGACGGTAAAGTTCGGTCAGGTAAGCGGCAGGCGAGAACATGGAAGAAATTGAGTCTGGTGCTGCATATTGACTGGCGCGGTTGCCAAATTTACTGTTATAACCTTGTTGGTCAGCATGGGGTTTGGTCAAGGTAAGTTGTATTGCATTTTGTAACTGAGGATTAGCGCGTTTCAGAATACGAGCTTCATGCAGTAGATTATCTTTTTGCACCTGTTTTGCATCAAGATATAAGCTGACGGTTTGTGACCATGAAAGCTCGCCTCGTACTTTCTGGCGGAGTTCATCAAAAGAGAGATGGCAGATATCGGTCAGAGAAGTAAAGCTTTTTCCTAATGCTTGTTGGTATGCAGGATTGAGTGTATTCATATTTATTCCTTTTAAATATTAAGTAAAATAAGATACTTATGCGGCCTTGCTTATCGTGGGTTTATACCTGTTATCTTTCAAGTTGCCTCTTTGTTGACTGCACTCACTCACCCCGGTCACATCGTTATCTATGACATAGTTATCTATGCTCCCGGGGATTCGCGCCCTTGCCGTCGCGATCCATCTTGAAATCTATTGGGTATATATCTATCAAAAGCAGGCGGAAAATATAACGTTTGATAGCAGGCTGAATAGATTGAAAATAGTGGAAAAATAAAGAGAACCATTCAGCTATAAACTATTCCATGAAGTTATTATCTATTATTTATTTAAATGGTCGTTATGATGCAATAACAAAATTTATAATCACACCAAAGGTAATATAATTATCAACAATAACGAAATGAAATAATTGCATTTGTTACATATGGTCTACTATGAAAAAGAAGATGATTAATATTTTGTAATGAGCCGAAGGAAGTGTAAGACGGTCAGAAAGGAATCATGGAATTTCATTTGTGAGTGATGGAATATATTTTGTAATATTGATTGAGCAAAAAGATACAGGCCCCATTAGGAGCCTGTTTTAGCATTGAGTTGAGCGAGTTATTGGCGAATGGTGTAGCGAATATGCAAGATGATATCGCTCAGTGTCTGCAACATGGTTTTTTGTTTACCCGTTGCATTCGGAAAACTCAGCGTCAATGTACCGGTATCATTAATCGCAATTCCTTCAAACGGCAGAAATTTGCCATTGTTGAAATCCAATTGGAACTGACCGTTGTCATTCATTCCATGGGAAACGGCCAGCGCCTCACAACCTTTAGCTAACCTAGAGGTATCTCCATTGTAGGACAGAATTGCCTGTACATCTTGGTATGGTCCTAACAGGGCTGGCAAGGTAACACTGAGCTGTTTAATACGGCGGATGTTGCTTGCACCACTGTCCTCTGGGTAGTCATTATGTAGTGATAGACCTGCCAGAGAGATTGTGGTGCGTAGTTGGTTGTTTTTCAGCGTGACAGGATGACTGTCATCGTCAGGCGATTCGGCTTTACCTGTCAGCAGGGTGGAAATACGCGTTGCCAGATTAAACGGTTGTTCCAGCAAGGCGGCATACACTTGCGTCAATGAGATAGTACGTTCCACTTCCAGAGCGCGTTGATCCCATTTCAGATGTGCATCTTCCATTTGTGCCAGATTCAGCATCAAGGTTTCACCTGCGAGCAAACCAGCATGTGTTCCCTGCCAGTCCCCGGGCTTAATAAAGCGGGTAGAAGTATCATTAGTCTCCCAACGATAGGCCATTTCTGCCATCAAACAACGGGCTATTACCAAATCATAGAATTGGAAGTAAATAGCAGTTAATCGGCCACGTAGCCAGTTATACAGCGTTTGATTGCTGAATTTGCGTTGTAGGAAGGTCAGTTGTGCCTGGATTTGTTCCTGTTGTGTTTTCAGGCTGGTTTTCTGCAATAACGCAGCTTCACGGCGTATCGCTAATGAACTGAGTTGGGAATTGATTTGCTTTATCTCTGCTTCGGCATTATTTCGCTGGATTTCCCATTCTTGATGGCGGCGGCGATAGGCTTCTGACTGGCTAATTTTATCCGCTTCTATGTTCATAACATTGGCGGAAAGCGCCATGATATGACCTGTAGCTTCGGCAATTGCCCCCCAGTGGCTGCCACCATCAGCGAAACCGAAAATATTAGGTGCGAGATCCAGAGCGGCCCCTGCCAAACGTGATGTTTGCAGGGCCGTATTGAGATCGGCAGCGGAGGCATGCAACGCTATCACTCGGTTTTCACCGGCATTGATATTTTCATCATGTAACTTTTTGTAGCTATCAAAGCGTGATTGCGCTGCGTCTTTAGTTTTTTCCAGCACGGTTTTTTCAGCATCCAGTTCTTCAATAGTTTTGTCCTGTATGCTCAGAGTCGTTAATATCAGCTCTTTTGCCTGATTTTGTAGAAGGCTATTTAATGCTTCTGCATCCTGACGTTCGATAATATTTTGTAGTGTGGAGCCGAATTGTGTTAGCTGACTCACCATGCTGCGGGCGTTTTCCAGCATCTGAGTGAAGTGCCACAGTGGTATAAATTCAGATGGCAGATTGCCGCTATCTTGTGAGTTGGCGATAGTAGCGCTGAGTAATGTTTTAGGATCTGTAGGTGTAGCATATATCGCCAGATGCAATGGCTGACCGTCAATGGAGAGGTTATGGCGCAGATTGTACAGTCGTTGTTCTAGTGTTTGCCAGTAGTTCAGCATCACTTCATTGACTTGTGGTAGGAAAAGATCTGTTGGTCTGTTGTGCAACTCAACATTACCTTGCCGCAAGGCGACTATTGCGCTGGAGTGCTCTTTTTGTTTTTCGGTTTTAGCCGTATCACCCAGACTTGGTTTACTCCACTCTGAACTGAGCGATAGATGAGGTTTATCACCTAACAGATGCAATGCCTGCATATACCACATCTTAGCTTCGTTGAGAGTGTCCCGTTCCAACTGGCGATAGGCGTAATCTCCACGTGTCATCAACAGATCCAGGGTGCGCATAAAAGTAGCAACTTTGTAATGCATGGGATCATGTTGCGCTATAGCATCAGGATCGACGGCTTCTAAAGGATCATCGTTCCAGCTAGTGTCTTCCAGTAACGGACGAACATTCCAGCGATAGTGTTGAATTTGACCATGTTTAATATAACCGGATGGGTTCCAGACATATTTTAGCCAACGATTAGCCTCATCAAAGTTTTGTTCGTGTAGCAAACGCTGAGCAATTAACATCGGGGTATAGTAGAACAACTCCCAAAAATAGAGACTGTTAGCACCGCTGAAATCCATGGGTTCGCTGTTAATATCACTCAGAACATTGACGCTTTGGAAATGTTCTAGATTAGAATCAAGTTTTACGAATACTTGCTCTTGATGGTTTTTAATAAAGAGAGAACCTGGTCGGTAATTATATGAATCTTCCCGGACTTTCTTGAAAGTCATATTAACTCTGGCGTGATAATCAGGATTCGGAAGAGCATTAGGATCGGTGATCAGCGGGATAAATAGTGTGACACTGACACTGACACTGGTATCTTCTAACTGACCTGAGTAGATAGTATATGGACTATCACCAGCAGGATATCTGACATGAAGCTTAAACCAGCGCTCACCATGAGTCGATGGATTATAGGGGGGGATCACAAACGTAGCATAGAAACCCTGACCTAACTGCGGCTCCTGAATATTCTGAGTATCTAGACTTAAAATAGTGTCGATTCCAGCGGTGGCTCGGCTAACCAATTGACGGGCGAATAGGGTATTAAGGCGGGTACGATAAATTCCCCACTGTATATATTGTGCCCTGTTGGTATCATGGTAAAGCGTTAAGATATTATCGTTATTAGTCTCTGTTGATGGTGAGACTTCATACCGGTTATTCACCTTTATGACACTATTGACCCCAGCACCGGTATCAAACTGTTTACCAATGTTAGTTATGTAATCTCCGAGATTGATATCTTCAGATGACATATTTAAGGTGATATTCAGTCCTGTTATTGGTTCATCTATTGTGTATTTATTCACTGCCTCTTGTTTTTGATAGAACATTACCAGCAGTTTATTGTCTTGATAACTTGCACAATAGAACCCTGGTTTTTGCTCCAGTAGATACTGTTGCTTTTGTATCTCTTGTTGATTTAGCTCTTTTTGTTTTCCCAGTATGCTTATTTCCGTCGTTGATTGCCCTTGTTCTGTCAGATTTTTCTCCCATAGCCTCAGTTGTTCCTTCCGTTGTTTTAGTAGCGCCTCTAATAGATCTGATGACTCCAGTGGTTCCACAAGTTCTGGTGGACTTATCGGTTGCAATGGTAGGAATGGTTTTAGCTGCTCTTCATATTCCTGCTGCTGCTTCAGTCTCTCCTCTAACTGTTTTTGATACTTGATCAATTGCTCCAATAATACCGATGTGTTCACTTGTTCTAACGGTGTTAATGTTCTAAAAACAGCAGATATTTTGTCATTCACATCAAAGGTTATTGGCGTACTCCAGGTGGCGTCATAACGAATATGTGCCAGTTTTAGTTCGTAATAATAGTCTTCGACAGTTTGATGTTTATCGTCTGCTTGCTTGGCAATCTTCTTTTGCTCCAGCCAGATCAAATACAGGCGGGATTGGTATATGACTGGACGGATAGTGCTGTTATAAGGGTTCATCGGACAGTCAATTTTGTGCCACTCACTCCAGGCGTTAGGGGCGAATTTTCCATTGTTGAATTTGTTGTGATCCACGCTACGCCAGTAATATTGATTAATTTCTGTTTTACTGTGTCCGATAAAATAGGTGAGTCCTTGATGACTATTAATATTGTCGTGATAAGCACTGATGACTTCTAAATTAGCGACCTGTTCAAACGACGTCAGATAAGACATAAAAGCATCTTCGGCGGTATCGGTATTTAATTGGCTTTGACTGACGGATTGCAGTAGAGCATCCATCATTTTTGTTTGCCCGATGCGTATCGTCGGATCGATGTAATTTTCAGGATAGTAAATAAGCTTAGCAACGCTGGCCCAGGTGCTATAGCGTTTATTGTATTTATCCCAGTTGGTAAAGAATGGACGGCAGGTGACATTTGTGATGGTATCTGCTTCCATATTTTTCAATGCCCGGTTGATGTATAGCTGGATACTGGCGATAGCTTCTGCGATCGGCGTCGTTTTGATGGCAGCGGAAACCTGATTATCAATTAATAAATACTGATATAGGTCATCACGGTTTTTAATTTTTGCACTTGTGTTGACGGCTTTACGGATATAGTACTCACTCAAAGCAATACTACGAGACTCATCCAGAAAAGCGTGTAAAGCATGGGTCTTTTGAGTATTCAGCCCAGCGGTTAATATCGCAGCTACGTTTTCCCATTGAGCATAGGTAGGGTGAGATTCTGCGGTTAGTAGTTGTGCTAGCGTAGAAACTTCTTGGGGGGAAATATTTAACTGACGCGCAACGCTAACCCATTGCTGGAGGGTGTCAATAGATGCCCAGTTGGAGAAATTATTTTGCGCTTGATGACTGGCTTGCAACAGCAGGTTTTCATCAAGATTCATGGCGTTAGCCAGTTGTTCCGCCGTTAATGTTTTACCTTCGAAGGCTGTTAGCACGGTGGAAGCTTTGTCATCCAGAGAGTTAACCCAGTCAGCAAAACGTGTCAGCATTATCAGTGATAGTGCATTATGCGTTGACGCTGTCATGCCAAAGAATTGCGGTTTTGTCACAAACAGACGTAAGGTATTCTCGCTGAGGTCAGTGGAGTGATAAATCAGTGCTAATTGTGCCAGGCACTGGCAATACTGAGCCGCGTGCTCTGGTGTGACAGGGAGCGGTGGTTGTTCTGAATTATGTTGTTCTGAATTATATTGAGCTTGCAACCACCCCCAGAATTTTTCTGCCGTCATTGTACCGTTGCCAGGTTTTAGTTGATCTGCCCAGGTAAGCACGTAGTGAGCGGCGTTTTCAGACGGTAATTGCAGAGCAGCAGCGACATAAGGAGATAGGGCTGCCAATAGTTGGTCTGGCTTACTTTCATCATTATTAAAGCCTTGCAAGCCATTGTAGGCAGTATCAAGTAAGTTTTGGATTTCTGGTGTTATCGTTTTGTCATAGTTGGTGGTAGTCATGACAAACAGCTGATACACACTCCATTTCCGTGTTCGTAGCCACTCGGTAACGGTATAAAGTTTGTCAATCAGAACAGCCAGATGGCTATCACTGATCTCGGATAAGTTGTTTGTCCCTTCACCGATGGCAACCAGCAGTAAATTCAACTCATTAGTCGTTAACTGATGGATATCAGCCAGCGATTGGGTCAAATTGAGGTGAGAAGGATTTGTTATATGAGTCCTTTCTGTAATAGAGACTTTGCACAGTATTAGCGCGGTTTCAGCATCAATACCGTAACGCTGCATATAGTATTTAACTCGAAAGGCTTTCCTTAATGCCTCTACATTGATATCCGGCTCGTCACGAAATTCATTGTATGGGGGAAGGGCAGGAACTTCTATGAGGTCATCAATATCCTCACCTCCAAGTTCTGTAGGTTGAGATGTATGGATACTACCAGAGATAATGTTTTTAAGGATTGCTGGGGAGAGTTTCGCTATTCGAGACAAACGAATAATCTTATTGAGTCTTAGCAGATAATATTGAGCAGGTTGCTCACTGTCTTCATTCTCCATCAACTGATGTACTCGTGCAATTTCTTCCTGTTTAATAAATTGATCGGCTTCTTGATCCGTCAGATGATAATAACTTTTCAACTGTTCTGGTTTGAACATTAGGGAGGGGGCAATATCACCAAAGATCCGTTGATAAAGGTCTTGAACATTATCTTCTGTAGCATTGGTCGTCAGAATATTAAACAAGTCAGGAGAGACAGCAGCATTAATCTCAAGCAGGGAGGTTTGATATATCAGCTTGGCAATTGGGGTTTCTGGAGATGTATTAAATGGATTTAATATTGGTGCCTGTAACTGAATAACTTGACGTATATTTTCATAAGCATCGTGATACGGCATTGAGTCGGCAAGGCGGAAGGTTGATAATTCTTGCATTACTTTAGTCTGGTCTTCTAACTTAGGTAGAGTTTTAATCCCTGCCAGCAACACCTTATTAGACAGAGAAAGGGTAGAAATTTCATCATCCATATTTTGCTGGCTGAGCGTCAGTGATTTTAGATCCGGGCGACGTGTATCCAGATGATAAATAGAACCTTGCACATGTAAATCCTGCGCTTGACGATAAAGTTCTGTTAAATAAGCAGCAGGAGAAAACATGGAAGATACCGCTCCTGGGATTACATACTGATTGGCCCGACCACCGAATTTACTGTTATAACCTTGCAGATCAGCATGAGGTGTTGTGAGGGCCAGCTGAATGGCATTTTGCAACTGAGGATTCGCACGTTTGAGAATATGCGCTTCATGCAATTGATTATCCTGTTGTACATCAAGATATAAACTGAGGGTCTTTGACCAAGAGAGCTTACCGTCCATTTTGTGGAGAAATTCGTCAAAAGAGAGGTGGCCAATATCTAGTGGGGAATTAAAGCCATTATCTTTTAATATTCTTTCGAGTTCGGGCGTGAGTGTATTCATGTTTATTCCTTTTAAATATTAAATAAATAAAACACTTATGCTGCCCTGAGTATCATGGGTACAATAATTTATACTCATTAAAATAAGGCAGAAAATATAACGTCTGATAATGATTGGAAATAAATTGAAATTAACTGACAAATAAGAAGAAATCATTCAATCATTAATTATTTCATAACGTTATTACCTTATTGTTTATTTAAACAGCCGTTGTTATGCAATAACAAAATTTATAATTTCATGAACAATAGTTGTTATTATTTATCATAAGAAAATGAAATAATTGCTTTTGTTCTGAACGAGGCTTTACGAAATGAGATGATTAATATTTTTCTGTAAGCAGAAGAATTAATGGAAAAGTGAACTATTCCGCTCGAATAAAAATGTTTAAACGAGCGGTGTAACCTCCTTTGACGAGGTTTTATTTAAAACAAATTATGCTTTTTGTTTTCCATTCATCATACGATTCAGCCTCGGTACCGTGATTGCCATGATGATGGCGACAATAAAGGTCGCAATACCAATTTTGCCAAATACGTTGGTATAGACTGGCAACGTTTCCAGTGGATCAGTAATACCTTCCGGTACCGCAGTAAAAGCTGCTACATGGCCGCCGAGTAAGAATGAGGTTGCTTGAGTTAAGTACCACATCCCCAGAATAAAGCCCATCAAATACTGAGGAACCAGAGCAGCGACCATTGCCAGACCGAGCGCACCGATCATTAATTCACCCAGACTTTGGAACAGATAAACCAGAACGATAAACCAGGGTGAAGTCAAACCTTGTTCATCAGCAAACCACAAACCGGCAGCCGCAGCAGTCAAGAAACCTAAAGAACACAGGAACATACCAATTGTAAACTTAGTTGGCATCGTTAGGTCTTTACCTTTAGAACCCCAGTGAGTGTATAGAGCCGCTAGTATCGGACTAGCAACCACTATCCAGAATGGGTTGAGGGCCTGGAAACTGACTGGGTTGATATCAAAACCAAGTAACTGATGGTGAACGTTATTGATTGCGAAGAAGTTCAGGGAAGTTGGCATCTGAGCATATAGGATGAAGAATACAATAGCTTGCAGCATCAGAATGAAAGCAACAAACATTTTGTTTCGGCCAACTTTATCCTGCTTGAATGCTTCACGGAAGAAGATAAACACGATAATTACAGACAGCCCAATCAGAACAATATTAGCTATGTTCACATTGTGCATCAGCCATGCACAAATGAAAATCATCACAACACTTCCAGCCAGTACCAGAGTCAGGTTTTTATAGTTGATTCGTTGATGATCGGGTTCAGAACCAATATTGCGAACCGTATTGCGAAAGAGGATATAGAACAACAAAGCAATAATCAGGCCAATACCACAAATATTGTAGGTAATGGCATAACCGAATTTTTCAGCAATGACTGGTGCAATCGCGAGTGAGAACAGGGAACCGATGTTGATTGACATGTAAAACAAAGTAAATGCTCCGTCCAGACGAGGATCTTTCGGTGGATAGCATTTAGATAGCAGGCTAGCCGGGTTGGCCTTGAACAGGCCGTTACCAACGGCAATCGTTCCTAATGCGTAGAAAATTAATTCAGGTTTCAAGATCGAAAGACCTGTCATAAAGTAACCTATTGTCAGAACGATGGCGCCTAACACAATGGTTCGTTTGGTCCCCAGTAAGTGGTCACCTACATAGCCACCAATAGCGATCAGGCCATAGACCAGCGCAGCAAATGCTCCGAAGGTGGTAAATGCTTGTTCTTGAGAAAACCCTAATTTGTGTACAAAATAAACAGCAAGAATACCCTGTACGCCGTAGTAGCCGAATCGTTCCCAAAGTTCGACGAAGAAAATCATAAAGAATGGTTTGGGTTGTTGTAATAAACCGATGGATGCGGGTTTATTCATAGTTAATTGCCTCTGATTAGCTAATATTTATTGGAATACACACAAAAACTCACAGTAACATTCAGTAACATAATGTTTTGATAAAATTATGTTTTTATGTGATTTGTCCAATTGTTTGCGAACAAGGTAGATTATTATATGGTTAAAATAGGTTCTTGGTGGTTGATCACACTAATATAAATAACAATATTAAATTTAACAGTATATTCATCAGGTGAATGTCAGAAATTGTAGGGTTTAGAGAGTGGTTAACTGCCAGACAAGAAAAGAAGACTATTCAGGCCGGTTAGGGCCTGAATATTGGAGGAACAGTTTAATCATCTGATGGATGGGGGGTTAAACGGCAGCGGCAGTTTCCAGCATAACTGGACGGAAATTACGCTTGAAGTAGATCAAACCATGTCCTTGTTCGCTTACCGTAATATGTCGGATTTTGACCAGATACACATTATGAGTACCTACCTCTTGAACTTGTTCAATTTCACCTTCAAGACTGGCGAGGGTACCGGTTAACACAGGTTGGCCTAACACTCCTTTCTGCCAGATATTCCAGCGAAAACGTTCTTCCATACTGACGTCGGTCATGCCAGCAAAGTGGCGTGCCATCAATTCTTGCTCATGGTTTAAGATATTTACACACAGGCGGCCATTTTCCTGAAAAACAACATTCATAGCGCTGTTACGGTTAAGACATACCATCAGAGTGGGTGGCGTATCGGTGATCGAGCACACCGCTGTGGCAGTGATACCACAGCATCCGGCATTGCCATCAGTGGTGACGATATTCACTGCTGCTGACAGGCTCGCCATCGCATCTCTGAAACGCAGGCGATGTTCATTTTCTACAGACATAATTGGCCTCCTGCTACTGGTTATTTCAGCAGCTTATCTAACTGGTTAATATCGTTATTGTTGTATAAGTGTGGTCTGAGCCAGCCGTTCTGATCGTAATCAGAAAGGCAGCGATCAACCATATCCATCATTTTCTTCATATTGCCAGAACCATGGGCATGACGTAGACATTGCATACGAATTTCATCTTGGCTGCCAGCGTAATTAATTTCATACAACTCATGACGACCGCCGAATTCACTGCCAATTGCATCCCACATCAGTTTTAAGATCTTAATTCGTTCAACATGATCTATGCCGTTGGAACCGCGAACATATCGGGCCAGATATTTGTTGATTTCTGGGTTATTCATGTCACGTACACTGGATGGCAGATAAATCAGGCCACTGGTGACGTTTTTTTCAATAATATTCTTAATCTTGGTATAAGCCGTTGGCGCCATAACCCGATAAGTTTGTATCGCTTGAGTATCCGGCATATAGGCTCCGCCTTTCCACGGTTTAGCTTCGGCCCACATTGCATCACTCAGCGACCAGAACAGGTTACGCCAGGCAACAACTTCACCTAAATCGGCTTGAACACCTCGGAATTCTATCACTCCGGTACATTCCAAGCTCCTTTGCAGCAGGGCGGTAATAAAATCCAGCTTCACAGCCAGACGTACACAAGCCTGTAATGGGTATAGGCTTGCGAATCCTGCTTGAACTGCCCAGTGACGAGCGCGGTCAAAATCACGGTAAATCAGGACATTTTCCCAAGGGATAAGGACTTTATCCATCACCAGAATCGCATCGTTTTCATCAAAGCGGCTGGATAAGGGATAATCGAACGGAGAACCTGTTGCACCTGCTACGAGTTCATAGGAGGCGCGGGAAATCAGTTTTACCCCATCAGTATTCATTGGTGCGACAAACATCAGGGCGAAGTCAGGATTATCTCCCATTATTTGCGCGGAACCGAAACCAATAAAATTATAATGAGTCAGAGCTGAGTTGGTTGCTACCACTTTTGCGCCGCTGACGATGATACCTGCATCAGTCTCTTTTTCCAGTTGGATATAAACATCACGTGTCTGATCTGCGGGTTTGTGGCGATCAATTGGAGGATTAACGATGGCGTGGTTAAAGTAAACACCCGCTTCCTGAATACGTTTATACCAGATACGGGCGTTGTCAGAGAACTGACCATAATATTCAGGAAATGCGCCTAGTGCATTGCCGAATGCCGCTTTATAGTCAGGCGAACGACCCATCCAACCATAAGTTTGACGTGACCATTCAGCGATAGCATCACGTTGCTGACGTAACTCATCTGCGCTGGTGGCAAAGCGGAAAAATTTATGAGTATATCCACCACTGCCGGTATCGGTATTCCAGCATAAAGTATCATGGGTTTCCGGGGAGTGCAGTGCATCATATAACTGACCGATTGAAGCAGCAGAATTGCGGAACGCGGGATGTGTAGTGACATCTTTTACGCGCTCACCATAAATATAAATTTCGCGACCATCCTGAAGGCTTTTTAGGTACTCTTCACGGGTAAACGGGCGTTTTTTATCGGCGCGAAAATCTTCTGGTTTCATGTCTACCTCACAGTCTGAATAAAAAGCGCCTGTTTTGATATCAATATAATCAATGTTGGCACTGATATGTTAATTTAATGTTTATTTTGTGTTTCTTAATTGAAGCTTCAGAACGGCTTTTCTTGAATAGATTTTTGGAAGGTTCGCTGGTACTTTTCGTTGAGGAGTTGTGATTTGTCACTAAACTGTGATCCAGACGATCTTTTGGTGACGAACTGTTTTAAGATCTGTCTTTCGTCGGCTGAATTGATGAGGTGGTAATTGTATGATCTATTAAGTAAACGGTGACTAGGTTTTTCTCTTTAATATCCTGATAATCAAATTTTCTCCCGATCTTCCTCACATAATTGTTACAGTTTTATTATCTATTTCACTGTATTCCATTGTATTTCTTCATGTTTTTTAATATTTTTATTTTATTTGGTATAAAATGTTATTTTTTATTTTTTTTATGGTTTTTATAGTCTTATATTCCATTTTTTTACCATTGCCCATACATATAACAATTTATTAATGTTTGGTTGTTTTTGTATTTAATTGATTTAAAAGGATTATGTTGTCTTTGGTTTTTGATATAAAACAATTTTTACTGGAGTTTGAAAGTTAATCTAAACCGATGTATACCAATTATCATAAAAATAAGGCCAGTTTTATTGCCTTGAAAAATACAAAATAAACCAATATAACTCGCACATGCCTTATATACCCTATAGATTTCAAGATGTATCGCGACGGCAAGGGAGCGAATCCCCGGGAGCCTATACCCAATAGATTTCAAGTTGCAGAGCGACGGCAAGTGAACGCAGCTAACAAAGCAGCAGCTTGAAAGATGAAGGGTATAGATAACTCTGTGACTGGGGCGAGTGAGTGCAGCCAACAAAGAGGCAACTTGAAAGATAACGGGTATAACATGGTGGGGTATATCTATTAGCAAGGTACAAGGTAAGAGCATGTTATGTGTACTTATTGGTAGTATTTATTTTTTCCTCAGCAGCATGGCAGGAAACCCAACCTTCATTGATATTTCTCTGGCATTATATTCACTGATGGCGATTATTTCCGTCTCAGGGGAAGTTATTTTTTACAGTACGATTCAGACTGTCAGAAAATATGATTATGAGAATAAGAATAATCTTAATAATAATATTCTTATAAACGCGGGACGAATGGTTAAGGTACTTTTTAATCTGTGCCTTCCGTGCGTTTATCCTCGTCGCTTGTTTCGGCCCGAAATATGCCTTTGAAGTTGAAGGCTGTAAACAACTGATGCAGTTCTACCTATATTATCTGGGGCTGAAATCGCAAAGCGGTTTGGTTTCCCAAACACTGCATAACTTTCAGCACAGCGCCAAATTCCGTAGTGAAGTAAAGCGTGAGCGCGACGTGTTACGTTATCGTCTAACCTGTAAATCGATTGATGCACAGTACCAAGATAATAGCACCACCTTGACGGCTATCTCGCTGATCTTCATTGCTGAAATCATCTATCGCGGCAACGTCATTGGTTTGTGCGATAACCTTGGGATAGGCTTTACTCAGCGCCTGTCTCTACCTTCCACCTCCTCTACGACACTGTTGACACAGGGAGCATGAAAAAATGAGTCATCGTTTGTCTGTTAACCAATCCGGCAGCCGACGCCCAACGTCCGCGCTGCCACTGACGGCGGGTTCCGCCAGTTTGTATGATCTTGACCACGCTCTGCAAGTAGTGCAATTGGGTGACGGGGTAGTGCTGTTACCGGCCAGTGAGCCACTTCCCTCCGAGCAGGCGGTTGTGCTCGGCATGCTACCGGCGGTGACGGAAGCTGATTTGGGGGATGACAGTTTCCGCCGGGATTATGGTGTACGCCTGGCCTATTACGCTGGGGCTATGGCAAATGGTATTCATTCAGAAGAGATGGTGATCGCCTTGGGTCAGCAAGGTATCCTGGGCATTTTTGGCGCTGGTGGCTTGAGCATTTCGCGCATTGCTGAGGCTATTACCACGCTGCGCCAGCACCTACCCAACGGGCCATTCGGTGTCAACTTACTTCACACTCCCAGCAACCCGGCGTGGGAAATGGCTTGTGTGCGGCTGTGTATGGAGCAGCAGGTCAGGGTGATTGAGGCTTCGGCTTATATCAACTTGAGCACAGCGTTAGTGTACTACCGCGTTTGTGGGCTGACGCAGCAACAAGATGGCAGCATCCTGCGTCAAAATCGCATCATAGCTAAGGTATCACGCCGTGAGGTTGCTGAGCGTTTCTTGCGTCCAGCACCGGAAAACATCCTGAAAAAACTTCTGGCTGAGGGGGTGATTACCGTCGCGCAGGCAGAGCTGGCACGTCAGGTGCCGATGGCAGATGACATTACCGTGGAAGGGGATTCAGGAGGCCATACTGATCAGGGGGTACTGTCCTGCATCTTTCGTTCCATAGTGCAGCTACGTGATGATATTGAACGCGAGTCTTGCCACGGTTTCCGGGTGCGGATTGGGGCAGCAGGTGGTTTGGGAACCCCTCACGCTATTCTGTCTGCCTTTGCCCTTGGCGCGGCGTATGTGGTGACGGGTTCTATAAACCAGGCTTGTGTGGAAGCCGGCACTTCTGAGGTGGTAAAACAGATGTTAGGCAAGGCGCAGACAAGCGACGTGGCAATGGTGCCGTCGGCAGATATGTTTGAGTTGGGCGCTAAAGTACAGGTGCTGAAGCTGGGTAATATGTATGCAATACGCGCCCAGAAGCTTCTCGCGTTGTATAAACAGTACGACAGTCTGGATGCGCTCCCGGCGCAGGATGTGGCCTTGTTGGAAAAACAGATCTTCCATAAGCCGCTGGCTGATATCTGGCAGGAAACGGTGGCCTATTTCCAGCGTTGCAACTTGCCGGCGGTGGTTGAAAAGGCGGAGCAGCAGCCAAAGAAAAAAATGGCGCTGTTGTTCCAGTGGTATCTCGGTCAGTCATCACGTTGGGCGATAAACGGTGAAGAGACACGGCATATTGATTACCAGATTTGGTGCGGTTCGTCGATGGGGGCAATGAACGAATGGTTACAGGGCACGCCACTGGAGGATGTGGCTCAGCGCAAGGTGGCTGAACTTGCTCACCTACTGATGAGTGGCGCCGCTTACCTGGCTCGCATTGCACTGCTTGAGCTTATGCACGTTATGCTTCCTGAGTCGGTTAAGCAGTATGTGCCGTTTAACTTATCCAAAGATGCGGACTATACCAACGGTAATTTGACATCACAAACACAGGCGGAGGGTAAGCAACCTATGGGTACAGCAACAAAACTGTCATTGGAAAGTTCAACAGAATTTTATAAAAAGTGCTGTGATCTGTTACCGGGTGGCAGCCATTACAACTTTGGTGATCCTGAACGACCATTGGTGATCCCGTTCAACCGTGGGCGCAACTCGCGCATTTGGGACCTGGATGGTAATGAGTACCTCGATCTGTTCTGTAAATTCGGGGCACTGTTTGTCGGCCATCACAACGAAGCCTACAATGAATCTCTAATCCAGTACATGGGTAAGGTCACGTCAGTGGATACCTGCGACTTGGAAGTGGAAGTGTGTGAAACCATGGTGAAGCATATCCCCTGTGCTGAAATGGTTCGCTTCTGCCTGAGTGGTACTGAGGCGGTACAGAACGCATTACGTCTGGCTCGCGGTTTTACCGGCAAAAATCGTTTTATCCGTTTCCACGGTCATTACCACGGTAGTGCCGATAACATCATCGGGTGGCGGAATAAGCAGGATCTTCACTATCCAGTGCCGGAGCAATTCCAGGGCGACTTGCTCGATACCTGTGGACGAGCGACCGGCTCGATTACTGAGCAATCCTTTATGCTGCCGTGGAATGACATCGACGTACTCGCGGCCACTATTGAGCGCTATCATGGCGAAATCGCTGCTGTGTTGATGGAGCCTATCTGTCTCAACGGTGGGGGCATTTTCCCGCGTGAAGGTTATCTGGAAAAGGCCAAGGTGTTGTGTGAAAAATACAATATTGTGCTGATTTTCGATGAGATTATCACTGGTGTGCGCTTGGGACTCGGCGGTGCACAGCAACTGTTGGGCGTTACCCCACATCTGGCGACGTTTGGCAAGGCGTTGGGCGGCGGTGCAATGCCAGTTTCCGCCATCGTTGGCCGCCGTGACATCATGGACTTGTATACCCGTGGTAAGGTGATCCATGCCGGTACTTTCAACGGTTATCCGCTGGGGCTGGCGGCTATCAAGGCAACCCTCTCACTGATTGAGCGTGATCCGAGCTGCTACGACCGTATGGCTGACATTACCCGCCAACTTTCCAACGTCTTCGTTAAGGCTGCTAAAGCAGTTGATTTACCGCTGGTGGTTCAGGGTATGCCAACCGCACTGGTGTACCACTGCCAACAGAAGCCGCTTGAACGATCCCAAGACTACAGCGATAAGGTAAAGTTTTGCGATATCATCATCCGCGAAACCGCCAAACACTACGGCATCCAGTTCTCACCGTTATCGCGTATATATTCTAACGTGTTAATGTCGCAGGATGATGTGCGCTTCTTTGAAGAACGTATCTTCGATGCCATGGCGAACGCCCGCAAGATCATCGACATCACTTTTAAAGAAGGGATGGATTGAGTTGGTAAATGGCTGTCATCAGTGGTACAGCAGGCGGTTTTATTTGACGATTGTTAAGATGTTACTGGATGTCGGCTATCTGGCGGTCGCGTTGGGTCATAGGTGTTTCTTCTTGGAAGAAACACCTCATTCAATTGTAATTATTTCAAATTGTTATATACCCAATAGATTTCAAGATGGATCACGACGGCAAGGGCGCGAATCCCCGGGAGCATAGATAACTCTGTGACCGGGGTGAGTGAGTGCCGCCAACAAAGAGGCAACTTGAAAGATAACAGGTATAAATAAATTTATTCAACGGGTTGTAATGAAACAGCCATTTCCAAAGCAATTTTTGAAAAATTTACCCCACCATCTACAGTAGGCTGTAGTTTTAATTCATCAAGTGCATAAACAATAGCGGCTCTATAACCAATTCGAAAAAGTATGACATCATCTTTGTTGTTTACATAAATACCAGCAGTACATATAGAGCCATCACTTAATTTCAAATCAATGGTGTTGTTCATGCTGAAATTGTCCTGACCGGCAATATACGCATCACAGATAACACCAGAAAGAAACAACAGAGGCATCTTCCGTTGTTTGATATTTTTCCACCAGTCTGGCGATCCAAAAAGTCCATACTTCCCTTTAAGCCCCATTTGGGGCTTTAATTGGTTAAGTGTTAACTCTTGTGTTAATGAGATACGCTTAGCATTGGTTTTTAGCTCCTCAGAGAGTAAAAAGACGCATTTCATAGGAATACAATCTTGTTCTAAATTAAGTAACATTAATTTTTCCTCTCTGAACGGACTAGTTTGTAACCAATAATGTTTCTATTGAACGTTTCTATTGCCATACCTTGACCAAGTTGTGTTGTCATTTGCCCACCTTCTACTTTGAAGCGTGCGTTTGTTTGCATCCACTCCCCGATGCCTTTTAACATATGAGGGAATTGAACTTCAGCTGGCTTATTGGCTGCGATACCAATTTCTTTAAGTTGCTCAAAGGTACCTGGTTTGGTTATAAATTGGACCGTATGCCCTTTGTAATCTAATGAATAAGATAAAGCCGGAGAAATAGAAGTTTCAGTGGTTGGGGGTAACTTACCGGTTTGTTGTAAATGTTCATAATGTTGCTCTGACATTGTTCGATAAAAGATCTCATTGCCATGAGCGTCAAACTCCAACACTGGATTTAACGGATTTTTTGTGCCTTTGGCGGGAATACCAGTTCCAATTGGTGTTTTAGTAAGACTAATTCTGTCTGGGTTTTGAGCGTTTTCATCAAACTTAGGCGTATATTTATCTGACGTTTTTCCAACGACCTTGGCGGCTTGGCTTAAGGTTTGGGGGTACCCTTTTGACGCCAGTTCTGACTCATCGGGGGCTTTTTTCTTCCGACTGTTTTCCAGATTAGTAATAAATTTTTCAGCAGCGCTGTGAGCATGGGCGTATGCAGAACCCCTTAGCTCTCTAATACCACCGAGATACTGCCTGATATCTTCAATATTATAATGTTTGAATCCAGCGACTGCATTGCGTGTCAATGAGACTAAGGACGGTGGTGATTGTACTGCCTCAGTTCGAGATGATGTCGGCTCTAACATTCGGCCATCTGTGTCTATAAAGGTGACGGGATTATTGCGCACCATTTGGTACAAATTCAGTCCATCTACCGTTCCGGCTGGATCGGCACTTAGCCATCTACCTATCCACGGCTGATAATACCGAAATCCATAATAATACAATCCCGTTGCATCTCTTTCTTTGCCTGAGTACCGGATAGTCTTGTAATTGGCTTCTGTCCTATTCTTTGCCGCCCATAAAGCGGTACCGCCAAATGGATAGTACTCTTCCTGACTAATAATTTGCCCTTTATGATCCAGTTCAAGTTGGCTGGAGCCAATCAAATTATCAACGCTGTAGCGTAGCTGATTGTTGCTGATATCTGCTGGTGGCGTGGTTTCCCAGTGCAATACTCGCACTTGTGCGTGACCCGCCGTCCCTACCGTAATAACATGCAGGTTTTCTGTTATAGCGTTGCCATTTTGTGTTGTACGTAGTTCTAGCCCGGGAAGATAAGTGACTCGTTGTTGTTGTGGGCTGTGACCGGTTTGCTGCTCATGAACTTTTAACAGACGCATCCCGTTACTGTCATAACGGTACCATTCCCGGTCACTGATATTTTCATGATCCACTGATGTTACCTGTTGCAGTTCACCCCGGGCGTTCCAGCTCAGATTTTGCCCCGGCATCAGCAATTTTTGATGTCCGCCAGTATCAAACAACGCATCTACCTGTGCCGGATCTGTCGTTAGTGAATCCAGCACTGCACGGTTACTGTTATTCGATATTGTCAGATTTGTAGTGTAGTTATTTTGAGTAGCTGGTGAGCTGTGTTGGATTTTGGTCAGGTTACCACTGCGATCATGGGTGTAAGTTCGGAGATAATTGGTGTAGGTATTATTATCATAAGGGAGAGCAGGGGAAGGAAATTGATGCTTTTGCTGACTGATATTTGCCATCTCACGGCCTGTTGCACTGATGAGCTGGTACAGGGAATCGTAATTATAGGTATTTTCCGGCACCACTTTCTGATTGTGCCAGAAGCGGGTGGCTTCTGCATCGTTACGGATGCTTATCACGTTGCCTACTGGGTCATATTCATAGCGTAAATCTTGTAACACTTGGGAGTCTGACGGGCGGTGGGTTTTGATACCGATAAGCCGCTGAGTTTCCGGTTCATAGGTGTATTCGGTGATAACGCCGTTACCGTGTTCTTCACGCAGTTTCTGGCCTGCGGCAGAATAGGTTAGGGATTTGATAATGATTTGTTCGTTCCGACCTTTCATGGTTAACCAACTGTTTTTCAGTTGTCCAGCAATATCATAGGCCAGATGTTGTACATTATCTTTTGCATCTATCTGAGTCAGTAAAGTACCGGTAGCATCAAAAGTACTTTGTGTGGTGTAAGTTTCATTGTTCAGTTTCGCCAGCCAGCTAGTTTCGTTATCACCTACCCAATCTGTTTCCTGATCATCGGTCAGTAATTGACGAGACTGAGATAAGATGTTTTTGGTTAGCGACAATCCTCTCAGTTGATTCAAGCCTGCGGTATCGTAGTGGCGCGCACACTGACCCGCGAGATTATAATTTTTTTCTTCTGGTGTATTCCCAGCCCAGATAAAGCGTTCAGTGACGCAGGGTGCTTTTTCTGGTATTTGCTCAGTGATTGACAACAGACGGCCTGGTAAGGAAGAGTCTTCATATTGCCGGATTTGTATGACTCCGGTTGCAAGTTTTGTCAGTACTAAACGGCCTTCAATATCATTGAGAGTGACAGTGCAGCCTGCATCCACGCTTTCTGTTCGTAGGAGATTACCGGTCAGATCGTACTGCCAGATAAAGTTAGGTTGTCCCGAGTTAGTATCATACAAACGTGGATCAATGCTGTAGTTCAAATATCCGTGGGCATCATATTGATGGCGGGTAATACGGGTATCTGTATTACCTTCTGCAAAGGTACGATGGAAGTCGATATTACGGATAGTCAGGCCACGGTTATCGTAGACGCTGACTGAGGGAGTGTGTTGATAAAGTTTTGAGTCAATATTTTTCATGATTTACCTCTTTGTTATATTTACGAATTTCTATCATTAAGTTTCATTTACATTAAGTTGTATAAGCGAGCTGATATATCATTTATCCAGGCGGTAGTAATCAGATGTGCCATCAATATGCTTGCCCATGCCAATTAATAATACATCTTCGGTATTAATTCTGGGGTAATTGAAAATATGGGTCGCTTTTCATTTTTTGGTCTGTTTTCTATGTATAGCTAGATTCAACTTAATCGATATTTATTTCCCTCCGGCTAGATCAATAAAATTTCCGGTTACGTATGAAGCTTCATCCGACAATAACCAGGCTATGGCCTGTGCGATTTCTTCTGGTTGCCCGCCACGTTTCATTGGGAGGGAGTTTTTTACCCGATCGACTCGATTTGGCTCGCCGCCATCGGTATGCATATCAGTATAAATAAATCCGGGGCGAACAGCATTTACCCGAATGCCTTGATCTGCGACTTCTAAAGACAGACCGATAGTCAAAGTATCGATCGCACCTTTCGAAGCGGCATAATCGATATATTCGTGCGGTGAGCCTAGTCGAGATGCGGCTGATGAAACATTGACGATTGAGCCTCCTTGGCCACCATGTCGGAAAGACATTCTTTTAACCGCTTCTCGTGCACAGAGAAAACTTCCCACGACATTGGTGGCAAAAATATTATTCAGGCGGTCAGCGGTTAGTTGTTCAATCGATGCTTGTGGTTTGAGAATGCCGGCATTATTTACTAAGCCGGTTATACCTGTTATCTTTCAAGTTGCCTCTTTGTTGGCTGCACTCACTCACCCCAGTCACATAGTTATCTATGCTCCCGGGGATTCGCTCCCTTGCCGTCGCGATGCATCTTGAAATCTATTGGGTATATACATCCAAGTTCTTTATCGGTTCTCTGGAAGAGTTCTATAACTTGTTTTTCGTCAGCGATATTGACCTGAATGGCGATAGCCTTACCGCCCATATTATGAATAATTTCTGTGACTTCCTGTGCTTGATCTTGATTAGTGTGATAGCCAATACCAATGTGATGCCCTTTCTCTGCCAGATAAAAAGCCGTTGCTCGACCAATGCCGCGTGATCCACCAGTAATTAATGTAATTTTTTGCATAATGTTCTCATTTACAGTTTTATATTAATAAATTAAATATCAAACGCGGTGATGTTAATAAGTCAAATTGAAACAAAAAAACTTTTGCATATGCTATAGAAATGTTTTCAATATTGCTATTGTTATTTATATAATTGTTTTTATTTTATCTAAATTTAACTTATTTATATGTGATTAATGTTCTTGCAGTTTGGTTAATGAATAGCATGGGAATTCATTGAATAGCGCTTTTGAAGTATAATGTATAATTATTTATTACCTTCAAAAGTACTTGTTTTTACTTGAAAACTTTACAGATAGAAAATTGATTTATTTATCTTTATTTAAGGTGTTCATTTATAAAATTTTGCATTATTTGGAATGTTTGATTCAAGTAATATAATATAATATAATATAATATCAATAGCTTGCCGAAATTTCAGTTCAAATTCATCGTAATGCATGTTCTCAGAGTTTTTTTGATATCTTTAGCAATAGCAGATAAGTGAATGAATACTATCTAATAATACTAGTGGTGCGGTATTAAGATAATTTAATTGTAATTCGCCTAATTCATTAAGAATCTTGCCGAGTAACTCATAATCTTGACGATCAAAAGCTCTTTTAAACTTATTTATATACTGTAATCTTTCTTTAATGTCCATTGTATTTAACCTTTTTATTTACTGTTACATTAAAAATCACTATGGTTAGTCATCTTTCAAATTGCCTCTTTGTTGGCTGCGTTCTCTTGCTGCCGCACTGCAACTTGAAATCTATTGGGTGTATATTCAGGTAGCATCTGCTAGTCGCCACCTGAATATCTGAAATTATTTTAAATGCATACTATAAGGCGGATAAAAAAACGCCATATCCAATATGCCAGTAAAGCCAATGTCATTATATTAAGGGAAAGTGATTTGAATCTTTTTTTCACAACTGCATAAATTAATGGTGATACAATTAGTAAACATACGGGAGCAAATACATCACGGTTATCATCTATAATTTCTTTATATACAACACAAATGTCTTTTATATCCCGATCACCTATATAATATTCTTCTTCCAAATATGACATCGTATATATGAATAAGGCGCAAAAGGTGGCATAAAGGGTATTTAAGGCTATGGTCGATTTGCACATTATAAGATGCCCATTATTGAATTTTTTCTTTTCTCTAAAGCTGTTCTGCCGGATTCATTATATTCTCTGTTGCTGGATAACCATTTATAACGTATGAAGGCTGTAGCATCAGAACGTCGGAATCCAAACTCATTTGCCGTATAGTTAGGATCTTTCATATGTTGTTTCCTTGTCTTTAATAAATTTATCTATATCATCGGCACTCCTATTGCCATCATTTTATCCGTCGAAATTCCAGTAAGTTACACATTCCAGTATATGCGGAATTTTAATTCTGGGAAGAGGTTTTGTAATAAAAATTCTTGAGTCTAAGGGAAATTAATAACAGAGAGCATAAAGTGCTAGAAAATAGATAGCAGGGTAATCATCATCCGATTGTAGTTTAAATAGGATGCTGTCTATTGATATGACAATTTTCTGGTTTCATATTTACTTTAGGATTGAAATAAGAAGTGCCAGTATTGATATACCCAATAGATTTCAATTTGCAGCGCGGCGGCAAGTGAAAGCAGCCAACAAAGAAGCAACTTGAAAGATGACGGGTATAGTCAATATTAGCATTTATTTTTCATAAATATTTCTTTCCCGCCAAAAACTGGGGGAGCAGCCAACCAATCTATTAAAGAAACGAGCAAAATAGGCGGGATCTTTGAATCCAAGCTGATAGGCAATTTCAAATACGGCACAATCACTGAATAACAGTAGTCGTTTAGCCTCACGTAGCTGGCGATCAAAAATCAATCTTTTAGGTGGACGGTTGGCAAACCGTCGGCACATATCTTTCAACCGTGATTCTGTAATTCCTAGTTTATTGGCATATTCCGGTACGGAAAGGTGATGATGGTAATAGTTGTCTATTAGTTGGTTAAATCGCTGAAATATTTTAATTTCCCCGCGTACACCATTAACAGGATGGTCATCAAGAGGAATATTACGCAGTAGCAAAGTGAATAATGCTTGTGCTAAAAATGTCAATGATTGTTCCCGTCCGGCAAAGTTATTCGCTGATTCGCGAGCTATCAGCGCCCAGTAATGGTTAAAAGCGTCTAATTCTGTCGGTTTATCTGCGACAGATAAGCAAATAGCTGGAATATCAAGAACATCTTTGTTTGCAGGATAGAGCGATTCCAATAGCGGTAATATCAGTTCCTGTCGCACGGTAAGGACATATCCGTCACTGTCATCTTGAGTAAGAAAAGCATGAGGAACAGATGGTGGTGTCAGGATAAACAGCGGTGCTTGTACAGAATAGTGTTGCTCATCTAACTGTAATTCAATATGTCCGGTGATCAGAAAATGAAGTTGGAAGAAACCATCATGACGATGAGCCTGCATGTTACGACCGAAAAATGCAGCCATTCGGCCAAATGTTTGATAATGCACATCATCAGTGCCTTGAGTTTCATCATAGTCTTTGCTGATATCAATATTGGCAATGATAGGCTCAATCATGACGATTTTTCCTTTTTATCGAAATTACGGCGTTGTTCTCTGTCTGGAATATTTCATTGGGATTGCCCAGATAATGGCGGCACCAATGACCAGTAATCCGGCAACGAAATAGAGACCAGTATTAAAGCTCCCTGTCTGATCTTTCAGCCAGCCGATTAATAACGGACTGAGTGCTGAACCTATGTTACCTGTAGCGCTAATAACTGCAATGCCGATTGCTCTTGCACGTAAGCTGATAGCTTGATCCGGCGTTGTCCAGAAGACCGCCATTGCGGTAAATGAACCGGTTGAAGCCATAATAATCCCAGTCAGTTGAATGACACTGTGGTTGGTTAATGAGGTCAATATCCAGCCTGCGGCGGCGAACAGATAGGGTAGAGCTGTGTGTACTTTACGTTCTTGTAACCGGTCTGAACGGCGACTCCAGTAAACCATCCCAATAATAGTACAAAACTGAGGAATAGCAGTCAGAATGCCGATCGTAATGTTACTGCTGCCCTGATTGAAGCTTTGCACAATCTGCGGCGTCCAGATATTAATCGCGCTCAGTGTGTTGGTCAGGCAGAAATAAGACAGAATATACATCAGCATGATCGGAGCGAAAATCTCACGCCATATACTGCGTTTTTGTATTGCCTGGTGAGTTGATGAGCTTGCCGGTTGAATCAGAGCGGATTGGTCATTATCCATCATCTCTTGTAAGCATTTTTTATCTTCATCTGTCAGCCAGTTAGCGCGTTTGGGTGAATCATCAAGGTAGAACCAAACGACAATTCCCAGTAATACCGAAGGAAAACCTTCCAGCAGGAATAACCATTGCCAGCCGTGAAGGTTCAGGAGGCCATCCATTTCCAGAATATAACCGGAAGCCAGAGAACCAAAAGCCATAGTCACCGGCATTGCCACCATGAATAGCGCATTGGCACGGGCGCGATAGTAAGCCGGGAACCAGTAAGTCAGATACAACAGGATACCCGGCACGAAACCCGCTTCGGCGATACCGACCAGCATACGCAAGATGTACAGGCTGGTTGGTCCGGTGGCGAACATGGTGGCAGTGGAGGAGATCCCCCAGAGCACCATGATCGTGGCTATCCAGCGTCGCGCCCCGACAATACTGAGCATGATATTGCTGGGAATACCGAAGATGACATAAGTGGCATAAAATAGCGTTGCCGCCAGACCGAACATCGTCGCGTTCAGCCCAAGATCTTTACCCATTGTCAGGCCGGCAAACCCAATATTAATGCGATCCAGAAACGAGAATACAAATAAGACAAACAGGAAAATAATCAGGCGACGAAATAGCTTGTTAATGACGGATTGCTGTTGTGCCGTTAGCTGCTTATGTTGACCAGCCGGGAGATCTGGCTGTTGCACGGCGGTTGATGAATCGCTCATTGTTATTTTCCTTACTTATTGTTTTATGTGTATTACGTTGTTTAGGAAATTAAAAGCTGGTTGAGTAAGTCGGTTGTTAATATTGTGATTGTTGAGACTAATAAACACTGGATGAAGGTGTTGCCGGAAGGTCCTTACCCGCACCAAATCGTGCAGCCAGCGTTTCTGCGGCACGAGCCAGTAAAGTTGTATCAATACCAACAGCAACAAAGAGTGCGCCGAGTTTCAGGTAATGCTCAGCAACATCAGGCGCTGACATCAGAATGCCCGGTGCTTTACCCGCCGCTTTGATTTGAACGATTGCTTGTTCAATTGCGGCTTTTACTTCAGGGTGATGCGGATTATTGACAAAGCCCATATCAGAACTTAGATCTGCTGGACCGATAAAAACACCATCGATACCTTCTACTTCGAGGATCTCCGGCAAGTTACGTAGTGCTTCACGGGTTTCTACCTGAATCAGGACACACATTTCATCGTTGGCTCGATGCAGATAATCAGGAATTCTGTTCCAGTGGGAAGCTCTTGCTAAAGCACTACCCACACCACGGATACCCGCCGGTGGGTAGCGAGTTGCTCGAACCGCCTCGTAAGCCTGCTCCGCGTTTTGTATCATGGGGATTAATAAAGTTTGCGCGCCCACATCCAGTAACTGCTTGATGATCACCAGATCATTCCAGGGTGGGCGGACAATGGGATGGCTTGGATAAGGGGCAATGGCTTGCAATTGGCTTAGAATCGTTTGAACGTCGTTTGGCGCATGCTCGCCATCAATCAATAGCCAATCGAAACCGGCTCCGGCCAGTAATTCTGCACTGTAGGAGCTGCAAAGCCCCAGCCATAAACCAATTTGTGGGCGGCCTTCTTTTAACGCTTGCTTAAATTTATTGGTTAATCGATCCATATTTTTCCTCTTTACACAAAACGACAGCTAATAGAACCGATGTGGCCGTAATCCACATGGAAAGTATCGCCTTTACGTGCCGGAACTGGGCGAGTAAAAGAGCCACCAAGGATGATTTGCCCTGCTTCAAGCTGAACACCATGTGGCGCCAGTTTGTTTGCCAACCATGCGACACCGTTAGCCGGATGATTAAGTACCGCAGCTGCGACACCAGATTCTTCAATCACGCCATTGCGATAGAGCAGGGCGCTGATCCAGCGCAGATCAAATTCTTCTGGTTTAATCGGTCGCCCCCCCATGATCACACCGCCATTAGCGGCATTATCTGAAATAGTATCGAACACTTTGCGCGGACGATGGGTTTCTGGATCGATGTTATGGCAACGGGCATCGATCAATTCCAGTGCCGGAATGACATAATCTGTTGCATTGTAAACATCAAACAGCGTGCAGTTCGGGCCACATAAAGGTTTTGCCAATATGAATGCAAGTTCGACTTCGATACGGGGAACAATAAAGCGATCACAGGGAATATCGCTGCCGTCAGGGAAAAACATATCATCCAACAGAGCACCGTAGTCTGGCTCACTGATCTGCGAACTGGCTTGCATAGCTTTGGAGGTCAGGCCAATTTTATGGCCCTTGAGTACCCGACCTTCCGTAATTTTTAAATCCACCCATTCACGCTGGATGGCATAAGCATCATCAAGGGTTATTTCAGGATGATCCAACGAGATCTGGCGTATTTGTTCACGGCTTTTCTCTGCCTGATGCAGCCGGTGCGCAATCTGTGATATGACTTCTTTCTGTAACATACGGTTAAGCTCCTGTGTCTTCTATGCCACCAAAGCAGAGATATTTCACTTCCAGATAATCTTCAATACCGTAACGTGAGCCTTCACGTCCCAGTCCAGATTGTTTAATGCCACCGAACGGCGCAACTTCATTAGAAATCAAACCTTCATTAATACCTACCATGCCGCTTTCCAGTGCTTCGGCTACCCGGTAGATTCGGCCAATATCACGAGAGTAGAAATACGCAGCCAGACCGAACTCGGTATCATTGGCCAGATGAATAGCTTCTGCTTCGTCACGGAATTTGAATAGTGGCGCAATGGGGCCGAATGTTTCCTCTCGGGAAATAAGCATGGATTCATTGACATCAGCCAGTACGGTAGGTTCGAAGAACAAACCGCCCAGCGCATGGGGTTTCCCGCCAGCCAGTATGCATGCACCATGAGAAACAGCATCACTGATGTGTTCCTGCACTTTATCAATGGCTGCCTGATTGATCAGCGGACCTTGTTGTGATTTGACGTTACTGGCAGGACCAACTTGCAGTGCATTGACTGCTTGTGCCAGACGTTTTGCGAATGTGTCATAAATCATTTCTTGAACCAGAATACGGTTAGCGCAAACACATGTTTGACCACTGTTGCGGAATTTGGCGGTTAGTGCGCCCTGTACCGCCGCATCAATATCCGCGTCATCAAAAACAATAAATGGTGCATTTCCACCCAGTTCCAGCGATAGCTTTTTCACGGTATCGGCGCTTTGTGCCATCAGTAACTTACCGACACGAGTTGAACCGGTAAAGGAGAGTTTGCGGACAATCGGGTTTTGAGTCAAAACGCCGCCGATGGTTTTCGCATCTATTCCGGTGACAACATTCAATACACCAGCCGGAATGCCGGCTTGTTCAGCCAGCGCCGCCAAAGCTAGAGCTGAAAGTGGTGTTTCTGAGGCGGGTTTCAGTACCACAGTGCAGCCGGCTGCCAGTGCAGGGCCAACTTTGCGGGTGATCATGGCATTAGGAAAATTCCACGGCGTGATAGCGGCAACCACACCGATAGGCTGCTTGATAGTGATAAGCCGACGGCCCGGTAGAGGGCTTGGGATGGTTTCACCGTAAGTACGCTTACCTTCTTCTGCAAACCACTCAATGAAATTGGCGCCATAAGCGATTTCTCCCATGGCTTCTGCTTGGGGTTTCCCTTGTTCCAGACTCAGTAATTCAGCGAGGGCTTGTTGATTTTCCATTATTAACTGGAACCAGCGTTGCAGAAGTTGGCTACGTTGCTTAGCGGTCGTTGCTCTCCATGCCGGTAGGGCTTGTTGAGCCGCTTCAATGGCGCGTTCTGTTTCAGCAGAACCCAGATCACTGACTTGTGCAATAACCTCTCCATTTGCTGGGTTAGTCACATTAAAAGTCACTTTGTTATCGGCATCGATCCATTGTCCGTTGATATAAGCTTGCTGACGCAGTAGTGCGATATTGACATTATTTGTCATTGTTTTTTTCTCCGGGAGACACCTGAGTGAGTTGCATCTGTTGGCGAAAAGTTGCCAGTTGCTGGCATAACCAACCTAGTCCAGCGCAAACTGCCATCACAAGGGCCATAGCAAAAGGGGTTTCATCCTGTAATAAAGAAACCGCAACGCTGGCGAGTGCAGCCATAGCGAATTGAGTAGAAATAGCGAGCGCGCTGGCGCTGCCGGCAAATTGACCACGATGTTGAAGTAATAAAGAGAGGCCATTAGTACCAATGGCATTAACCAGCGATATAACCAGTACAACCAAAATAACGATAATAGTAAGATTTTGTTGATAAAAAATAACCAGCAAAATACCAAACAGTAATTGCGCAGTGGTTTGGATCAATAACAGACGGGAAAGGTTGTAAACTTTCAATAACCGGACATTGAGCAACACCATAGCGATCATGCCCAATACGTTACAGCCAAACAGTAATCCGTAATAATTCGCTGGAACCTGAAAATAATTGATATAAACGAAAGGTGAGCCGCTGATAAAAGCGAACATGGCGGCACAAGAGAAAGCGACCGTGCCGATAGTTGCCATTGCTTCACCGTCAGCCAGTAACGTACCGTAATTTTTGAACGTGGTGATAAGCTTTCCTGCGCTATTACTGGCAGGCAGCGTTTCGGGTAATAAAAACAATAATAATAATCCGCTGATACAGCCGACTAGGGTTAGCAGAATAAATATTGCCTGCCAGTTGAAATAGGTTAACAGTAGACCACCGAGTAACGGTGCGATAAGTGGTGCTATCATGGTCACCAAAGTCATGAGTGACAACACCCGCGGTAATTCCTGTGGGCCATAGATATCACGGGCGATAGCTCTGGCCATGACAACCGCAGCACCGCTGCCAAATGCCTGTAATGCGCGGAGTAAAATCAGATGTTCAACTTGTGTCACCTGTGTACACAACATACTGGCGACGACGAATAACACCATACCACTGAGCAACAGTTTTCTGCGCCCTAAACGATCGCTCAATGGGCCATATAACAGCATTCCAATACAGAAACCGATGAAAAATGCGCCCAGGGTATATTGCATCTGCCCTTGTGTTGCTTGTAATTGCCTTGCCATTTCCGGCAAGGCAGGCAGATACATATCAACTGACAGAGGCCCGAATGCCACCAATGAACCCAATAAAGGGATCAACCAGCGCGGGGGATGTTGACTAAAGGGCTTCGGCATCATTATTCCTTACGAAATAAGGCGTGGACGTTGTTTTGTTTGTAGTTTAATACTGGGTCCAATTCTTCCATCGTAAAAGAGAGGGCGAGATAGCGCTGTGCCATCAGAGAGGCAAAGTATTCTTTGATCAGCGTGAATAACATCTCGCCAACTTGTTGACGGCTTTCAAGACTGCGTCCAGCGCCGATTTTCAACGTCATATGGACGAATGCGTAATCATGTTGACCGTCAGCCATGTGCCAGGTATCCAGCCAGATGGCGCGACTGCGGATTCCTCCCAATGGGAAAATGCCAGTCTTCGCCAAAGCCTGATGCACTTTGCTAAACAATTCTGGCAGATTGGCTTGTTCACGAATATTTTCCGTACATTCAGCATAAAAATGTGGCATAAGTTACTCTATAACGTGATTAGTAATGTAATCAGGCAACGGGAATACAGCATTGACTTGTCCAGTGCCGGAACTAGCAAACAATTCAGTCAGGAATTCCACTTTACCGTCATATTTATCCCAGCCGAGTAAACCCAACAACATCACGGTGTCGTGCATATTGCCTTCGCCATAGCAATAATCTGCATATTCCGGCAGCATCTTGCAGAACTCTTTGAATTTGCCTTCTTTCCAAAGTTGGACAACTCGATGATCCATCTGTTCATCAAATTCGCGGGTATAACTGTTCATTCCTTCTTCTGCACGTTGATCATCAATAAAGCGGTGAGAAAGGGAACCACTGGCTAGCACGGCCACCGTACCATCATATTTTTCAATTGCTTTCAGAATAGCTTCCCCAAGACGACGGCTGTCTTCAAAAGCATGAACGGTACAGAACGCGGAGACAGAGACAACTTTAAAATGTTTGTCACTGTTCATATAGCGCATTGGCACCAGAGTGCCGTACTCCAGTTTCAGACTTGGGATTTCATGTGCTTGAGCTCGCACGCCCATATTGCGGGCTTCTTCTGCAATGATTTGTCCAAGTTCAGGATTACCGTCATATTCATAGCTCATATCACGGATAAAGTGTGGCAATTCATTACTGGTGTAAATACCGGCGAAATGGTTGGCACAGTTGATGTGATAGGCACTGTTCACCAACCAGTGCGTATCAAACACGATAATGGTATCGACTCCCATTTCACGGCAACGGCGGCTGATTTCTTTGTGTCCGTCAATAGCTCCCTGACGGCAACCGTGATGTTTCCCCGGTAGTTCAGACAGATACATGGATGGCACATGTGTAATTTTGGCTGCTAACGCTAACTTACCCATAAAATCCTCGCTTGATATCAGGACGGCAAACCGGAATTTGCCGAGGTTAACGCTGATGAATCGGTTACACCCCCCAACGTGGGATTGGGTGATCGCCCATAGAAATACAGACGTTTTTCATCTCAGCAAACACTTCAAAACTGTATTCACCGCCTTCACGACCTGTCCCGGAGGCTTTCACGCCGCCGAATGGTTGACGCAGATCGCGGACGTTCTGGGTGTTAACGAATACCATCCCTGCTTCGATATTACGGGCCAGACGCAATACTTTGCTGACATCTTGCGTCCAGATGTAAGAAGCCAGACCATACTCCACGTCATTAGCAAGACGCAGACCTTCTGCTTCATCTTTGAATGGCAGTAGACAAGCGACAGGGCCGAAGATCTCTTCCTGAGCGACGCGCATACGGTTATCAACATCCGCCAAAACCGTTGGGCGCAGGAAATTACCGCCTTTTAGGTGTTCCGACAAATTAGTCGGTTTATCCGGGCCGCCTGCCAGTAGCGTTGCACCTTCTTCAATCCCCAGACGGATGTAACCGGAGACTTTTTCCCAATGCTGTTTACTGATAAGTGCACCAATCTGCGTGCTTGGATCTTGTGGATCGCCAACCCGCAGGCGATTAGCACGTTCAGCAAAACGTTTAATAAATTCAGGATAGATACTTTCCTGAATGAAAATGCGTGAGCCGGCGGTACAACGTTCACCGTTAATCGAGAAGATCGTAAACAAGGCTGCATCTAGTGCGCGTTCAATGTCGGCATCTTCGAAGATCAAAACCGGCGATTTACCACCCAGTTCCATTGAATATTTTTTCAGGCCAGCATTTTTCATAATCTGGCGGCCTGTTGCAGTACCGCCGGTAAAAGAAACTGCACGTACATCGTGATGTTTCACTAGCGCATCACCGACAGTCGCACCATAGCCTTGAACCACGTTCAGCACACCAGCAGGAATCCCGGCTTCCAGAGCTAATTCACCTAGCCGATTTGCGGTTAATGGAGAAAGCTCTGACATTTTCAAAACAGCGGTATTGCCCAGCGCCAGACAGGGGGCAACTTTCCAAGTGGCTGTCATGAATGGCACATTCCACGGAGAAATCAGAGCACAAACACCGACTGGCTGCACCAGCGTATAGTTGAGCATCTTGTCATCGACCGGATAGGTATGGCCGTTCATTTGCTGACAAATTTCGGCAAAAAAGTTGAAATTGTGAGAAGCGCGTGGAATGAGGACATTTTGTGTCTGATGAATTGGCAGACCAGTATCTTTGGTTTCCATTACTGCAATTTCAGGCACATTCTCATCAATCAGTTCCCCCAAACGGCGCATCAGACGAGCACGCTCTTTCATTGGCAGGTTAGCCCATTTCGGGAAAGCTTCCTTTGCTGCGGCAACGGCTTGATTAATCTCCTCCTGACCACCAGACGCAACTTCAGCCAGTACTTCGCCGCTTGCAGGGTTTGTGGTTTCAAAATAATCTTTGCTGTTGACGTTTTTGCCGTTGATCCAATGATTAATCATCGTCATTACAAGCTCTCCTCATATTCTTGTTGACTGACAATACGGTTGACCAGACGCCCAACACCTTCAACCTCAACAATAACTTCATCTCCCGGTATCACATCAGCCAGCCCTTTAGGGGTACCAGTGGCGATCATGTCTCCGGGTTGCAGTGTCATAAAGTCACTCAGATAAGCGATCAGAAAGGGAATATCGAAGATCAGATCGGCAGTTGTACCGCGTTGACGCAGTTCACCATTGACCCAGGTGCTTAATGTCAGATTATGGGGATCGGGGACATCGGCTTTATCTGTGATCCAAGGGCCAATAGGCGTCAGTGTATCGCGGCTTTTGACACGGAGATTAGGGCGATAATAGTTTTCCAGATAGTCACGGATCGCATAATCGTTACAGACAGTGTATCCAGCGACATAATCCATGGCATATTCTTTGGCGACTTTATGGGCGGTTTTGCCGATGACAACAACCAGCTCAGCTTCATAATGCATGTATTCCACATTATCAGGGCGAACGGAAAACTGGTGATGACCGGTCAGGGTATTGAACGCTTTGATAAAAACCAGCGGCTCTTCTGGTGGCTTAAATTCAAGTTCAGTAGCGTGATCAGCATAGTTCAAACCGAGGGCAAATAGCGTGCCATTTGCTGGTGGTAGCCATTGCACGGATTTACTATTGACTTTACTGCCATCTGGCAGACAGATATTTTCCTGATCATCAACAGTAACATTCAGATCTTGCCCCTGATAACGGACTCTTGCGTGCTTCATGCTTTTTCTCCTGCTTGCACAACCTGATTCTCCAGTGATGGGAAACCTGTTGCCCGGATGACAACCTTGTCACCTGGTTTGATGGATACACGTTGGTGTGGCGTTCCAAGCAGGATCACATCACCTTCTTGCAGTGTTGCGAAATCACTTAATGCCGTGACTAATTCTGTGGCTGAGCGCACCAGATCTTTTGTTGACCAGCGATCAACTTCCTGGTCATTAATTTCAGTAATGATATCCAGCGCATTAATTGATTCTGGATTCGCCATTTGACCTATAGGGCAAAAACCATCACGACACTTAGCTTTAATGGCTGGGCGATAGAAAGCTGTTTCAGGCAGGCTGACTTCATTCGCTAATGCATAACCTGCGATATATTCGGCTGCATTTTCAATAGTGATTTTGCGGGCAGTTTTACCTATTACTAGTGCCAGTGTTGCACCGCTCTGAACTTCTTCACCTATAGGATGGGGAATAATGTCATTGGAGGTGATAACCGTATTCCTTGGCTTAATAAACCATACAGGTGTCTTAGGTAGGGCTTTATAAGGTTCTTGCTGAAATGAGTCATGCCAGAAATCTACCTGGCTCTGATGATTGAGGGCTACGGCGAACACAGTGCCTTTCATTAACAACTCCTCATAAACTTAAGCAGACAGTTTTAAGATGCATTTATTAATATATTAATAAACCATAAGTCGTTTTGTTGCAATACGCCAATGTTTTTGTTAATTTTAATTGTGATCTTGGTAACAATTTCTTTGCTAAATTTGTTTTTTATCGTTATTAATCAATTGATTAATATTTTTTTAAATAAAAATTTTATTTTTGTATTAACTTTTTATTAACCTTACATTGGCATTTTATTTTTGTTTATTTATTAATATCTTTATGATTTTTTCTTTGTGGTTGGTGGTAGGACGTGCTAGTCTTTTTTTGTTGTGGTTATAAAATGGCATATATACCCAATAGATTTCAAATTGCAGCGCGGCGGCAAGAGAACGCATCCAACAAAGCAGCAGCTTGAAAGATGAAGGGTATAGACTCTCGACAGGGAGTAAATCAGTGATTAACTAAGATAAGAGCCTTCATTACTCATGCATGAATCTCTGACAATTGCATTACTCCAGGCGCGGGAAACCGCGATGGGTTTTTTTCGCCCGATCCTCAAGAGTCATAATTTGACTGAACAGCAGTGGCGTATCATTCGCGTACTATCTGATAACCGGTCAATCGATTTTTATGATTTATCTTGTCAGACTTGCATTCTTCGTCCAAGTTTGACTGGAATACTGACACGCATGGAGCGTGATGGATTAATTTTTCGCCTTAAGCCGATGAATGACCAACGCAAACTTTATGTTTCTTTAACGCCAGAAGGGCAGAAACTTTATGAGAAGGCAAAAGAGCAGGTGGAACAGGGATATCAGGCCATTGAAAAAGCTTTTTCACCGGAGAAACTGGCTCAGCTTTTAGTTTTGTTGGAGGAACTGATTGCTGTGGGTGATAATCCACAAGTAAGTATTGATAGGTAAGGAATAAGAGAGGGATTTCACTGCTATAGTCATACTTAATGGGTGAGATTTAACCTCTGGATAGTAGGGGATAGATACATGCCAAAGGTCAGTGGCTTCTTCTGCTGATCACCGCAACAGAATTGGTACCAACGCTAAGAAATATTGCCGATCCGGAAAACGGGCAGGGGATGCTGGCATGGCTGAACGGGATGGCGATATTCTTTGAGTATGCTTTTCTGTGGTGTGGTGTCTTACTGCTCTCTTTTATTGTGGGCGTGGCGTATTCACTACCGCGGTGGGTCAACCGTCTGCGTCGCATTGCGGATCATCTTATCCCCTGGTCGGTCTATAGCGATATTCAGGGGGCTATTTTTTTACTGAACATGGCTTCCCTTTTGCGTGCCCAGGTTCAGACGCTGGATGCGTTAATTATCCTGCAACGCTTTGCATCTCCTTGGTTACAAATTCGTCTGGAGTCTATTGCTGATTGTGTCCGCGAAGGGGATCACTTTGGCCGGGCATTGCATCATTGTGGCTATGACTTTCCGTCAAAGGAAGCGGTGAATTTTCTGTCATTGCTGACGGAAGGTGATGGTACTCCTGACATGATTGGACGCTATGGTGAGCGGTGGCTGGACCAAACCATCGTTCGGGTGAACAGGCGAGCCAATTTTGTCATGTTGTGTTCACTGTTGCTGCAATTATCCTGAAGCAGCACGTCCACATTGTGGACGTTGCCAGTATGACGTTATATCGGAAAGTAACTGCTCAACGCAGTTACTTTCCAAACGTGCATAAAAAACAGCAATCTTTACCTAAACGTTCTAGACAATTAGCAATGCTTTTCTAACTCAAATAGATCTTAACGTGTCTACGATATTCGGATTTTTCTCTATTAAAAATAGCATCTTCAAGGCGGCCCCTGATGGTATTCTCTGGTTTTGTTCCCAACTTTGCACCAGTCTAGTGCTCACCCCTACCATTTCCGCAAACTCGGATTGTTTCATCCCGAAATTTTTGCGGATTAATTTAACATTAGGGATAGCATGACGATGAACATGCTCAGGCTTAGGCTGAAATTCACCGTTTTCTATAGCGACCATCTCATTTACACTACTCAAAAGTTCTTTAAACATGTTTTCTTCCATAATTTATCCTCAATACGTTAGATCATTCCATGAAAATTTAGATATAAAATTGGAGAAGTTAACCGCCTGAAGGCTGCATTTTATTTCATATGTTGAACAGCATTTTTCAATTGTGCTTTCTGATCTTGTGTCAGGTCTTCTTGTACATTTTTCGGATAAATAAACAACAAATACAATCGACCACTTAACGTCCTGACATAGTAAATAACTCGTACCCCACCGCGCTTACCCATTCCTTTGCAACCCCAGCGAATCTTTTTGCACCCACCAGTTTGACTAATCGTGTCGCCATGTTCGTGATACTTCAACAGGTAAGTTTGAAGCTCCTGAAACTCATTATCTTTTATGAGTTCTGCTCTAACCTTACTGAAAGCGGTAGTTTCGATAAATTCCAAATAATCCATCGTAACTTCTCCATGCTGTCTATGATGACATCATACTGACACGTCGTGTTACTTTTCAAGTAAAAAATGACACTGTGTGTTAGTTTGGCTAAATTTAAATCTTTTCAATATATAATATGTGTGGTTTATATTAGGCACTCATTATTGGGGGGGGGAATTTTCATTTTTTTATGTTGGATTTTTCATCGTCATCCTCTCAAGGATGTTGTGGTATGACAACTGAAATACCTCCTCTGCTGCCGACGTCTGAAGCTGAAATTGACAGCTTACGGCAGGCGGTTTCTCAAAAGATTCAACCCAGGTTGTTGTCGTTAAAAAAATGTCTGAGATATCTGTCAATATTGCTTGTTATTGTCAGCATAGCGTTGCTGGCATTTGTGGTACGGCAGCAACATCATCAGTTAGTAGAATTTCAGTCATTGATGCATTTTCCTGATGAGGTGCAAAAGCTGCATGAACGGCTTGATAAAGCAGATACCAGCTTTGTCTCCCGTCAGGACTGGCAAATGCAAAATGACCGGTTTCATCAGGCATTGATAGCGCAACAGGGCTCCGTTAACGACGAACAGAAACCGCTGGTACAGTCAGTGACTGATTTAAGCCGTGCTCATCAGGCTTTGTTCCAGGTACAAGGGCACCGTCAAACCCTGTCAGTCAATGGAGGGTAATGATGAGAAAAGATTTTTTCAGCCAGAGGAAGGGAGTGGTGCTGATTGGCGTTGTTATGTCTTTGTCAGCTTCGGCGGCACAGGTTGCTATCTCTGAACAGACAGAGACGGGAATGAAAGCGACTCAGCAACAGGTCACGCAGGCTGAAAACCACCGTATTCAGGCGCAAATGTGGGGATTGACAGAAGCAGAGTTTCAGCGTTATCAGCAATTGATGCAGGGGCAACGGGGCATTCAGTCTCCTGGACTCGATCCGTTGAGTGCATTGGGCATTGAGGCAGAAACAGTACAAGCGCGTCAACGTTATGCAGAATTGTGGGTTAAACAGGAATATGTTCGTACTGAAAAAGAGTTGGCGTTCCAGCGGGCGGTGGATGCGGCCTGGAAGCGTCTGGCGCCGAATATTTTGCCGGTTAATTTAGGCAAGGGGGACGGAATCGCACAGGGTAATCAAGGGAGGCTGGCGTTATTTGTGAAAGAGGATTGCGCGGCTTGTGATGCCCGGCTGGCTGCTGTCTTGTCAGCTGACCGTGAGGTAGATATTTACCTGGTAGATAGCGAAGGCAACGATGATGTTTTACGTACCTGGGCAGGTAAACATCATATTCCCTCAGAAAAAGTCCGTAGCCGAAAAATCACGCTTAATCATGACAACGGACGCTGGCGACAATTTGGTCAGGGGAAAATGCCGGTCGTACTACAACATGGGGTAATGGGAGTGAAGCTACAATATGACGACATTTGTGTGGGACGGCGACGTGCCGGCGGAAATCCGCGAGTATCAGCATGGCCGGCTGAAAATGATCCGCCATCTGGTGTTTGACGGCTGGGAACTGGTGGCGCAGCAGACGCAGGCGTTTACGCTTAATCTGGACAACCGGGTGGAACTGATGGCCGGGGAGGTGCAGACCCAGTATGCGGTCAGCGCCCCGACCGGCGAGCCACTGGCGCTGTTCGACCCGACGGGTAAACGGGTGTGGCGGCGGCCGAAGCAGTCTCTGTATGGCCTGCAGCTGGGCAGACACGGCGAGAACCCGCAACTGGACCCGGGCCTCCGATTCGCCGGGCAACTTTTTGATGAAGAAAGTGGTTTATTTTATAATCGGTTCCGCTATTATTTGCCGGAAGGCTGTTGTTACCTGAGTGCCGATCCTACGGGCCTCTGGGGTGGCGAGAATACCTATAGCTATGTGCAAAATCCGACCGGATGGATTGATCCGCTGGGGCTAGCGGGGTGTTCGACATTAACGGTTAATAAGCCAAAGATTTTAAGCAACCCTAACTTATCTGATGCAGAACGGAAGTTTCTTGAGAGAGAATTTAGGATAAAACAAAATGCATTAAGCAGAGCGGCTAAACGAGGTGAATTAGTTTGGTCTCCAGGCACACATGATGTAAGGATTTCATCTTTACAAAATTCTTATAGAAAAGCAGTGGCAGAACGCTATGAAAGAATGTTCAATAAGGCTCCTGATCTATCAAAACTTAATGCTGACCATCCAGTAGACCTTATAGTAGGTGGTTCTGCAACACAAAGGCTAAAAATGCTCAATGAGTCCATTAATAAAAGTGTTGGTAGCTCTTTGAAAAATGCTGGCAGGAAAGCAGGATTAAAAGCTGGCGATAAAATTAGTGAAATAATATTCATTTGAGGATGATTTCAATGAACGATTCTTTTTTTTTCACAACGGATACAGCAACTTTAGCTATATTTGATTTACAAGCAATAAAACACAGAATAACAGATACTCCTGATTGGTGGAGTATTCCAGACGATGAATTAAAAGAAGTAAATGAAGGCAATATTGCTTTTTTTGGCTTAAGAGATGATGGTGGTTATATAATTGAAATTATTGATAATATTGAACAGCCAGATATTAGTTTGAACATAAAGGCACCATCGGGAAAAATATTCATTGGTGCCGGGGAGGATACCACAGGAGGAGATTTAGAACCTGATGATTCAGAATATATTTCAGGAAAGAAGATATCTTTAGAAAAAGGAAATTATCTGATTTTATTAAAGAAAAATGAAAACAACATACAGATATCATTTATAAAAAGTCAGTATTTTTCAAATAACCTTCAGGAGCCTATTAGATTAGGTTAATTCAAGTAGGGCAGAAGATCTTACAGATCTTCTGCCCTGATTAATGATCTACCGTGGCGCATACCCACGGTAAGCCAGAGCGGATTGAAGCTTAGAAATCGCATCCTTAATCTGATACGCTTCCTCGTCATTCACGGCACAGGCGCGTATCTCAGACCAGCACAGCCGCTTGACCAGTTGGGCTAAGGCCAGCGCTTCAAGGTGAGTTAACTGAATGTCCTGCAAATGTTCAATCACCACTTTCATTTTATCCTCTCCCTTAACCCGCAAAACCGGTTATCAGCGCCTGCATCTGCTGTTTAATCTCCCGCAGTTGGGCCTGTTGCCGCTGGTACTGCTGATGCTGTTGTTGCGTGGCCTCACTGTCAGGGATCAGCACCAGACAGCCATCCATCACCTTCACCGTAATCTGGCCGCCGGTATTAAATCCCGCCTGTCTCAGCCACTGCCCCTTAAGATGTATCGCCGGGGTGGCGTTGCTAACCCTGTTCCCGTTCGGCACATAGCCCACCGTGTAATAACGTTCTGTTTTCACAGCTTTATTTATCGCCGCTTCTGCTTTAGAATGCGCCTTAGCCATCATTCAACTCCTTCTTAGTTGCTTGTGGTGAGCGGCGTTGTTGTGTTGCTGCACTTCAACGCCGTGCTAAAAAATCACTTTAGACTTAGTTATTCTTCTCCTGATCAACAGGGCGTATTGCCGACTCAACCCGGTGCTTAACAATCACCGCATCAATCAGTTTAATCACGGTCTCCTGTTCTTCCGGCTGGCATTGGGCCAGTGCTTTAAATCGCTCCATTAATCGCGTGTTGCTAATTGGTCTCTGTTCGTTAGGCGAGCCAAGCAATAAGTAATCAATAGTTGTCGTGAACAACTCAGCCAGTTGGATCAACTTATCAGCCGGAGGGATGTGCATCCCGGACTCATACTTGTTGTACTGCGAAAGTTGCAAGCCAATCAGGGCAGCAACTTCCTTCTGTGTTCGTCGCTGTTGGTTACGTAACTCTTTGAGTCGTTTACCGAATGCCCGGCGCTGTTCTTCGGTCTGCATAATCTCATCTATCACATCAGCCATAAAATGCTCCAAGTATAAGGTGAGTTCCAAAAACGACTTGCTTTAATATCGTAATACGAATATATAATATATCGCATATCGAAGCAAAATAAATCTTGACATATTTTTGGGGGGATCTTTGTTATGGCACGCATCCCGGAAGCCGAATTACAGCACCTGAAAACGGCCGTCTCCTTAGTGGCCGTGGCGGAACAACAGGGCCGCAAGCTGATTAAACGCGGTAAAGATTACGTGCTGCTGTGCCCGTTCCATGAGGAAAAAACCCCGTCAATGGTCCTCAGCCCGGAAAAAAACCTCTATCACTGTTT
>NZ_LJCS01000016.1:0-73327 GCF_001280945.1 Photorhabdus heterorhabditis
GTTATAGGCTATAATTTTATTTCTTTATTTCTTTATTTCTTTATTTCTTTATTTCTTTATTTCTTTATTTCTTTATTTCTTTATTTCTTTATTTCTTTATTTCTTTATTTCTTTATTTCTTTTTATTAAATATACATGAGGTTTTGCATAGTAAATATAATATAAATGGGTATAAATTCTTCACTGTGGCTTCTGCTATCTCTGATATTTGCTGTTCTATTTTTTATCTTTTCCGATTATCTCATCTCTTTCGCAATCACCAATTTATGTTTTTTATCAAATGGTTATTCTCAATCCCGAGAAAGAAGGTACTATAAATCATTCCCTTTTTGTTTTTATAAACCAGTCTATAAATGTTTTCATGATGGAAATATATCCTTTTATATCTCTTCGGATAATCACTCAACGGTTTAGAAATCAAGTTACACCAAATTAACCTTTCTATTCATTCTTTATTTCTTTGGTCGTTTTTGTCGCTTTATTAATGAAATGGTTGATGTAAAGATGCGTGCTATATTAACAGAGCGCCTTTCTAAAAAATTGCACTTATTAATCGAATTTGACATCTATTTTTACCGAAAATATCATTGAATATTAATATTCTTCATCTCGTAATTGAATTAACCTGCTTTATTTTTTTCTATGTGACAAATGAAATTCAAATTGTTTCCAATTTTAAATGTTAAAAATTTATTAACTATTATCACGTTGAATATCATGATATGGACAAAAATGAAATAATTTCAGCTTACTTGTAAAGCCTCGACATTCTGCTAATACTTAGTTAAATTTAGCTATCTAGAAGTCTAAACGTGTGAATGGATAAAAAATTGAGGTTATAGCATGCCAATTTGTATACCGGATGAACTACCCGCAGTGAATTTTTTACGAGACGAGAATGTGTTCGTGATGACATCTACTCGTGCAAATATTCAAAATATACGTCCGTTAAAGGTATTGCTGCTTAACTTGATGCCAAAGAAAATTGAGACTGAAAATCAATTTTTACGGTTGCTATCTAACTCGCCTTTACAGGTAGATATTCAACTGCTCAGGGTGGATAACCGGAAGTGCAGGAACACACCTGCTGAGCATTTGGACAATTTTTATTGTGATTTCGAACAGATAAAACACCAAAATTTTGATGGTTTAATTGTCACTGGTGCTCCATTGGGATTAGTTGAATTCGAAGATGTGGCATATTGGGGGCAGATCGAAAGAATAATGAGTTGGGCAAAGGAACATGTGACTTCGACTCTGTTTATCTGCTGGGCTGTACAAGCTGCATTGAATATTTTGTATGGTTTGCCCAAATTCACCAGAGAAGTGAAATTATCCGGTGTTTATTCTCATTCCACTCTGGACCCTCTGGCATTATTGACTCGTGGCTTTGATGAGTCTTTTTTTGCCCCTCATTCTCGCTATGCAGATTTTCCTGAGCATATTATCCGTGAACATACTGATTTGGATATTCTTTCCAGCTCTGAAGGTGCAGGGGTGTACTTATTAGCTAGCAAAGATAAACGTATGGTATTTGTCACCGGCCATCCTGAGTATGATTGTGAAACACTGGCTAGTGAGTACTTACGTGATTTAGCAGCAGGTTTAGATCCTAAGATCCCAATAAATTATTTCCCGGATAATAATCCAGAAAGAAAACCATTGGCATCATGGCGTAGCCACGGACATTTATTATTTTCCAACTGGTTGAATTACTATGTGTACCAAATCACGCCATATGATCTTACCTACATGAATCCAACATTGGACTAATACCTTTAGGTGGCTGAATTTCAGCCACTTTACTATCCTGATTTTTTCTTATCTCTGCCAAAATACCGCACTTTTTGTAGTTTATCTTACATAACAAAAACTTAACAAAGTAATTCTATATTTTATGGAATCAATTTCTCTAATTTAAAATAGTTATTTTTGTTTTTAACTAATTGTTTTTTATTGAATAAAAATAAATTTTTTAAAAAATGGAAATCGTTTTTGATTTATTTTAAATATCTATTACTCTTATTCAGGTGTGTTTTAAAGTGAGGATGGATGGATGACGCAGCAAACTTTAGCGACTGAATTATCGTTTATTAAGCGATTTGGTGCAGCAGAACAGGAGATCTTGACGCCGCAGGCGGTAGATTTTCTGGTGGATCTGATTATGCGGTTTACTGATACTCGGAAAAAATTATTAGCCGAGCGGGATATTTGGCAAAAGAAAATTGATGATGGCGAATTACCTGATTTTATTTCGGAAACCAGTTCCATTCGTGATGGTGAATGGAAAATTCAAAATATTCCAATAGATCTCCGTGACCGCAGAGTGGAAATCACTGGACCGGTAGAACGGAAAATGGTTATCAACGCTTTGAATGCTAATGTAAAAGTTTTCATGGCTGATTTCGAGGATTCTTTAGCACCGGCTTGGGATAGGGTTATTGAAGGACAAATCAATTTACGTGATGCTGTTAATGGAACAATTTCTTACGTTAATGATCAGGGTAAGCAATACCAGTTGCGATCAGATCCGGCTGTTTTGATCGCGCGAGTAAGAGGGCTTCATTTACCGGAAAAACATGTTTTCTATCAGGAAGAGCCAATTGCCGGTGGATTGTTTGATTTTGCTCTTTATTTTTATCACAACTATAAGCAATTGCTGGCAAAAGGCAGTGGCCCCTATTTCTACTTGCCAAAAATTCAGTCTTACCACGAAGCACAGTGGTGGAATGATGTATTCAGTTTTGCAGAAGATCGCTTTGATCTGCCAAGGGGGACAATCAAAGCAACGGTACTGATTGAAACTCTGCCAGCTGTATTCCAGATGGATGAAATTCTTTACCACCTCCGTCATCACATTGTTGGCCTTAATTGTGGTCGCTGGGATTACATTTTCAGCTATATAAAGACATTGAAAAACCATGGAGATCGGGTTCTACCTGACCGTCAATCAGTCACTATGGATCAACCTTTCCTTAGTGCTTATTCCCGTTTATTGATCAAAACGTGTCATAAGCGCGGAGCGTTTGCAATGGGAGGCATGGCTGCCTTCATTCCAAGTAAAGATACTGAACATAATAAATGGGTATTGGATAAAGTTAGAGCGGATAAAGAGCTGGAAGCACGTAATGGTCATGATGGTACATGGATTGCACATCCAGGACTTGCGGATACGGTAATGGAGGTTTTCGACAAAGTATTGGGGAAACAACAAAACCAGTTAGATATCTTCCGTGAAGAAGATGCACCTATTACTGCGGCTCAATTATTAGAACCTTGTTCTGGAGATCGTACTGAGGAAGGTATGCGCGCCAATATCCGCGTAGCGGTTCAATACATTGAAGCTTGGATTTCAGGAAATGGATGCGTACCTATCTATGGCTTGATGGAAGATGCTGCGACAGCAGAAATTTCCCGGACATCCATTTGGCAATGGATTCACCATGAAAAATCATTATCCAATGGTAAGAAAATTACAAAAAGTTTATTCAGGCAGATGTTGGTAGAGGAAATGGCGGTCATTAAGCAAGAGGTTGGGGAAACACGTTTCAGCCAAGGGCGATTTGACGATGCGGCTAAGTTGATGGAACGCATTACGACTCAGGACGAGCTGATAGATTTTCTGACCTTACCGGGATATCAATTGCTCGACTAAGCAACAAATAATAACAAAACACCATATCCGATTAATTTAATGAAAGATAGGAAGTAGACGTCATGACAATCTCCAGAACTCAACAAATCGCTCAACTGGAACAGGAATGGAAAAGTGACCGTTGGAAAGGGATTATTCGTCCGTACAGCGCGGAAGATGTGGTTAAATTGCGCGGTTCGGTTAATCCTGAGCATACATTGGCCCAACTTGGAGCCAAAAAACTATGGGAATTGCTGCATGGTACAGCAAAGAAAGATTATGTGAACTCATTGGGTGCATTGACCGGTGGACAGGCATTACAGCAGGCAAAAGCGGGTATTGAGGCGATTTATCTTTCTGGCTGGCAGGTTGCGGCTGATGCCAACACGGCATCCAGTATGTATCCTGATCAGTCTCTTTATCCGGTGGATTCGGTTCCGGCGGTGGTAAAACGTATTAACAACAGCTTCCGTCGCGCAGATCAGATTCAATGGGCAAATGGTATTGGTACTGACAGCCAGGAATATATTGATTACTTCCTGCCAATTGTGGCAGATGCGGAAGCCGGATTTGGTGGTGTTTTAAATGCTTTTGAATTGATGAAAGCCATGATTGAGGCTGGTGCGGCGGCAGTTCATTTTGAAGACCAACTGGCGGCGGTGAAAAAATGTGGTCATATGGGCGGTAAAGTTTTGGTTCCGACACAAGAGGCTATTCAGAAATTAGTTGCTGCGCGTCTGGCTGCGGATGTTTCTGGCGTACCAACACTGTTAGTTGCTCGTACAGATGCTGATGCGGCTGATCTACTAACTTCTGATAGTGATGCTTATGATCGTGAATTTATTACTGGCGAGCGGACTATTGAAGGATTTTTCCGTACCAGAGCCGGTATCGATCAGGCCATTAGTCGTGGTTTAGCTTATGCACCGTATGCTGATTTGGTGTGGTGTGAAACATCAACACCTGATATCGAAATGGCGCGTCATTTTGCTGAGGCGATTCACGCTGAATACCCCGGTAAGTTACTGGCTTACAACTGTTCTCCATCATTCAATTGGAAAAAGAATTTGGATGATAAAACTATTGCGCGTTTTCAGGATGAACTGTCAGCAATGGGTTATAAATTCCAGTTTATTACTTTGGCGGGTATTCATAGCATGTGGTTTAACATGTTTGACCTGGCACATGCTTATGCGCAGGGTGAAGGCATGAGGCATTATGTGGAGAAAGTACAGGAAAGAGAGTTTGAATCCATTGAACGGGGCTATACCTTCTCTTCTCATCAGCAGGAAGTTGGCACCAGTTATTTTGATAAAGTTACCACGATTATTCAGGGTGGCATATCGTCAGTAACCGCATTGACAGGTTCCACGGAGGAACAGCAGTTCTGATTGGATTCTATTCAGCCTGCCTATTGCAGGCTGAATATATTGAGGAGTTGCAATGGGGATAGATTCTGCACATTTGATAGCACAGACTATTTTACAGGGATTTGATGCACAATATGGCCGCTTTCTGGAAGTCACTTCAGGCGCACAGCAACGCTTTGAACAGGCTGATTGGCACGCTGTTCAGCAGGCCATGAAAAAGCGTATTAATCTTTATGATCACCACGTTGGTCTGGTTGTTGAGCAGCTTAAATGTATACATGGTGTTTTCGGATACGATGAAGATTACATTGCTAAGGTAAAGGTTGTTTATACCAATTTATTACCGGATTATCCCCGGTTTGAAATTGCAGAGAGCTTTTTTAACTCTGTTTATTGTCGTCTATTTGAACATCGTAACTTGACGCCAGATAAGTTATTTATTTTTACTTCCCAGCCTGTTCGCAGATTTCGGGATATTCCCCGTCCGTTATCGCGAGACTTTTTCCCTAATGGCAATCTCAATTCAATGTTACGGACAATGCTTAATGATTTGCCGCTGCGTCTGCCCTGGGAAGATCTGGAGAGAGATATTCGTTATATCACGGATTATCTGCAACGCATATTTCCAGATGGAGAAATATTACAGGCGACTTTTCAGATAGCTAATGAACTGTTCTATCGCAACAAAGCGGCTTGGTTGGTGGGTAAGATTCGAATTGGAAATAAAGTTTATCCTTTCTTGTTGCCGATCCATCATAACGAATCCGGCGGGATTTTTATTGATACCTGTCTAACCGATCATGCCGATGTCAGTATTGTATTTGGTTTCGCTCGTTCCTATTTTATGGTTTATGCTCCCTTGCCTGCGGCGTTAGTTGAATGGTTAAGAGAAATATTGCCTGCCAAATCAACGGCTGAGCTTTATATGGCTATTGGCTGTCAGAAGCATGGTAAGACAGAATATTACCGGGAATATCTGGCATTTATTACCTTTTCTAAAGAGCAATTTATGATTGCTCCTGGTGTTAAGGGGATGGTGATGCTGGTGTTTACTTCACCGTCACTCGATAGAGTCTTCAAGGTGATTAAAGACAGGTTTGCGCCCCAGAAAGAAGTCACTCAGGAGCGGGTACAGGAGTGTTACCGTCTGGTCAAAGAGCATGACCGTGTAGGGCGAATGGCGGATACGCAGGAATTCGAAAATTTCGTTATTGATAAAGCTCGCATCAGCCCTGAACTGATGGAAGAGTTACAGAAAGAAATACCAGAAAAACTGGAAGATCTCGGGAGTAAGATCCTTATCAAACATCTGTATATGGAGCGTCGGATGACGCCGCTGAATATCTATATGGAACAGGTGGATGAACAGAAACTGAAAGATACTATTGAAGAGTATGGAAATGCCATCAAACAACTTGCCGCTGCAAACATTTTCCCAGGAGATATGCTGTTCAAAAACTTTGGTGTGACACGGCATGGGCGAGTGGTGTTCTACGACTATGATGAAATCTGTTATATGACGGAAGTTAACTTCCGGGATATCCCCCCACCGCGTTACCCTGAAGATGAACTTGCCGGTGAGCCGTGGTATAGCGTGGCACCAAATGATGTTTTTCCTGAGGAATTCCGGCATTTTCTTTGTACTGACAGTCGTATCCGCTGCTATTTTGAAGAGATGCATAGTGATTTGTTTAAAGCAGACTATTGGCGAGCGCTACAGGAACGGATCAAAAGTGGTCATGTGGAAGATGTGTTTGCCTATCGTCGTAAACAGCGGTTCAGTCAGCGTACTGAGATAGAAACTTACTCTATTACCAAAGTTTCAGCCTGATTTTATTGGGAATTGGTGGTTGCTGTTAGCGACCGCCATTTTCACCAATAATTATTATCCTCATTAAATTATTTTTCTAAATTAAATATGAATTCATTCCGCTTTGTTTTTCTTGTGCGGGATGTGAATATTTCTGATAAAAATAAACCTGGGATTCAATATGAAATATATTCATTATTAGAAAATAATAATTAGAATGTGAGTTAAAAACATATATTTAATAATTGCTTTAAGAAATAAAAATAGATCCACTTATTTGTGGGGGAGCTATAATTTTATAGAGTTTGGAAATCAAGGAGTTTTAGCCACAGTTAATGGCTGGAAAAAGAATTGATATTTTTGACTCTTAATTAAGTACATGAAAAATTTCATATAACACATATATACTCAATAGATTTCAAGATGGATCGCGACGGCAAGGGAGCATAGATAACTCTGTGACCGGGGTGAGTGAGTGCAGCCAACAAAGAGGCAACTTGAAAGATGACGAGTATATAACTTCGTGGAAGTATTTAAGGATATAATAATGGCTAGTGTAATTTTATACGGTGATAAAATTCATATTAAAAATAACTACCTTGGAAATGGTGGCTATCTGGACACTAATGGTTATGCAACCGTACAAGGAGCAAAATATAATGTATATACGGCTACTTCGCCGAATCGCGCTCCGGGTACAGGTACGGGTACATGGCAAATTTTGTCTGCGAGTGGAAAAGGCATTGGGCAAGAGGTTTACAGTGGTGAAATCGTATTTCTCGCCAATCTTTACCAGAATAATGGGGGATATCTTGGTACTAATGGTTATGCGCCGTCACCTGAACTCTATAATGTTTATACAGCTGAGAAAGCAGCACGTCCGGTTGAAACCCTAACATGGTACATTTTTTCAGATACAACCAATGGACATGATGGTAAAGTTCGTGAAGGCGATATTATCCGTTTTCTGAATGGTTATAATAGCGTGCGTGGAGGATTTCTCGATACTTGTTTCAATGCTACTGTTTCTGGTGCTGTATATAATGTATATACTTCACGTCTTTCTAATCGAGGTAACGGAACAGGCACTTGGAATTTATCAAAAGCGATTTAATCAGAATGATATTCATCGATTAGTATTCCATTAACTAATCCTTATCTATCCCCTTCATCTTTCAAGCTGCTGCTTTGTTGGCTGTGTTCACTTGCCGCCGCATTGCAACTTGAAATCTATTGGGTATATAAGGGTCTGGAAATATAATTATTTTCGGACCCTTTATCTTATTTACTGATGTTATTTATAGTCTGGTTAAATAATTTTGTTGTTATTCTACTATATTATGGATAATATTTTCAGAGGAATAATAAATTAAATTGAATTTATTGGTCTGAAAATACAGGACACGATAAAATCAATGTCCTGTAAAAAATAGGATTATAAGGAAAAAGAATTAACGAACCCCGCCATATTCTTTACTGATTTCTTTTGCTGCACGGATAACTAATGCACCAAGTTCAGTGATGCGATCATCGGTGATCCGTGATACTGGGCCGGAAATAGAAATAGCGGCAAAAGCTTGGTGGTGTTCATCATAAATACAGGCGGCAATGCAGCGTAGACCCAAAGCATGTTCTTCATCGTCGAATGAATACCCTTGTTTACGTGTTTGCTCCAGATTTTCTTTTAAAGCGGAGGGAGTGGTCCTGGTATATTGTGTGTAAGAATGAAGCCCTTTCTTATGCAGTAATTGAACCAATTTATTGTCTGGTAGTGTTGAAAGGAGTGCTTTGCCAGCACCGGAAGCATGCATAGGTAACTTACCGCCGATTGGCGCAGACATTCTCATCAGCGCATTACACTGTACTTGATCGACAATAACCGCTTCATATTCACTGTGATCAAGAATAGCTAAATTCACGGTTTCACCGGAATCTTCCATTAGGCGGCGGAGGATCGGGTGAATAAGTGCCAATAAATTTCGGCTCTGTAAGAAACTGCTGCCGACAATAAAAGTGTGTGAACCGATAACCCACAGCCCTAAATCGCCAATTTGGCGGACAAAACCGTGTTGTTGTAAGGTGGTGAGAAGGCGGTGAGTGGTGGAGTTTGGTAACCCGGCTTGTTGTGCCAAATCAGTCAGTGCGATACCGCCTGGTGACTCGGAAATATATTCCAAAAGAGTCAGTCCGCGACTTAATGACTGTACCTGCCCGTTAGCAGCAGCATTATTCGCTGTAATCCTAATTCTTTTTGTTTTTTTAATGGTAACGGCAGTGCTCATCGAAATACCCTCTGAATGATAAGATGGAATTCATTTTCATTTCTCATTATGGACGATAAACCTGAAAAACACTCATCCGATGTGTGGAGAATGCTGCTTGTCATTGCGATCTGAAAAAATCGCAGGGACTAGACCGGTACTTAAGTGGAATCGTTATCATGTTTTCCGTCCTCTATAATAATCTAATTTTGAAATCTATTTATTTTGTTGTTTTTCTGATGAGTCAGATTGTTATTTCGTTAAAAGGTTTGTAAACAATAAGACAAGTATGAAAGTGTAGTTTAATTAGAATATCTATTTTGTGATTTTATTGTTAATTACAAGAACTTAAATAACAAAATTAAAATATATAGCGTTATGCTGTGAACTTAGGATATTGTTTTGAAAAAATGCCCATGATAGCTTGTTTTCTAATCTATGTGGCGTGAGTTTTTAATATAATCTCTTACCTTTTAACTCAGTACTTCCCTGACAAAGAATATCAAAAAATAGACCTAACGAGATTGGATGTTATATTCTTATTAATTCATCACGCAATGTATTAATATATATATGAAATGGTTTTTTTCTGAAATTAGGTTATAAGCAGCATGTAAAATAATTCTTCCAGCGAAAAATTTATAAAATAGGATACGTTTCTTGCTTTATCTATAGCCTGTTACTAAGAAAGTATAAGGGGATTTTATATTGGTTAATAATAAATTCTAAAACTACCAATTCCCCAGAGAGAGACGAGCATTTAACATTTGTGGCATTCAAAGCACGAATGTTTTTCTGGAGAGCTTATCTCCAGTACCCGTCACTGGGGGATGAAGTCAATGGAAGCGCAACTATATGAAAAATAGTATTGAAGGTGATAGTTTTGAAGTAGCTGGTAAGTTTCTCTGTAACTATAAGATTTATCGGAGAGATAGTAATGGTAGGGTTATTGTATTGTTACCGGCTATTGGTGTGGAAATCAGGAAATATGAAATTCTGATACAGCAACTGGTAAAAGAGGATTTTCAGGTTGTGACTTCTGATATGCCAGGCTATGGGGACAATCAACCTAAACCTAGCAGAAAAGATGATTATAACTATTCCGATCTGTTGCGGGATTACCTTCCGGCAATGTTAGACAAAGCTGTTGAATTAAATGCTAAAGAAATTCCTATTGTCTTTGGCCACAGCCTTGGTGGGCATATTGCGACGCTTTTTGCCTGCTCAACTAACAGACCTTTTTCTCTGTTTTGTGTGGCGACAGGGAACGTGTGGTACAAGAATTGGCAGGGCATGGGGCAGATACAGATAATAACAGCCGCCGTTATTTTTCGCATTCTGACGGCGTTATATGGTTATCTTCCTGGGAAAAAGATTGGTTTTGGCATAAGAGAAGCTAAGGGGTTGATGAGAGACTGGTCCAAAACTGCCTGTACGGGAAATTACTATCATGTCAGTGCCTATAAAGGTAAAAAGAATAATCACTTATCCAAAGCCGTTTATATATGTTTAAAGGGAGATAATTGGGCTCCGTTAAAATCTACCAAGGAATTAGCAAGGCTTATACCTCACTCAGAGGTTAGCGAAGTGGCTCTGGATGTTAAGGGGAATCCTCATAGTGCCTGGATTAAGCAGCCAGGAGAGATTATTAAAATCATGAAGAAAAAAATGTTGGAGAATAAAAATGATTAACACACTGAAAATGCTACGTTGGGAATTCCTAGGGTTATTTTTTATTAGTTTATTCCTGACTTGGCAACTTATGGACTATATAAGCTGGTGGCAATTTGTTTTGTTATTTTTTCTGATTGATATTGTTGGCTATTACCCAGGGCGAATCTGGAGTTTGCTGAATAAAAAAGAGGTTCCTCCTCCGGGGTTTTATACTGTTTATAATATTTGCCACAACATATTTACGCTTAGCATAATTAGTTTGGTCTGGTTATGGTTATTTAAGGATAATTACAGCATTATTGCATTGTTTGTTCATATCTGTTTAGACAGAGGCGTACTGGGAAATTTCCCTAAGTTATCAATTAATGTGTTTAAACAGCCAACTGTTCATTGAAGTGAATTATCACAGAGAGATACGTTATTTAAAGAGGAATTGACATCATGGGCTTAATTAAACAGGCATCGGAAATAGAAATGCAGGCTAAGGAATGGGGATTAGATGAATGGTTTGCTGAACAGATACAGGTTGAACAAAGGAAAAAAAACCGCTACGCCAATGATCCTAAATTAACCTATTTGCCAGGCGATTTACGGGAATCTTTGATTAGGGAACTTTCTTTCAAATCGATTTCAGAATATGAAGCGACTAAAGCCCTGCTGCTGCTTGCAGATAAAGCTCCAGACAACATTAACTTTGATTATATGCTGACTCAAATATTTGACGAAGGCAGGCATGCCAAATTATTCAGAGAACATCTGGTCAAAATAGGCTTCGCAGATATCAATAATGTGACCAACAACATGGAAAGCCTCTTACAGGGGAAAATGACCAATATGTTGGAGACATTAAGATCCTATTTTGACAAGTGGGTGGTGTTGAAAAATGACTACATCGCAGGAGTGCTGATCATTACCGTCGTTCTGGAAGGTGTGCTGGCACCAACATCAGAACTCAGTGAGATCAAGTGGCGTCCCTTTGATATTGCGGCTGCCGAGACACAAGCCAGAGCTAACGCTGATGAATTAAGGCATCTGACCGTATGTGCAAATATAGTCAAGATGGCTATTGAGAATGACAGTTCTCTAAAGCAAGCAGCCCTTGAATGTATAGAAGAAGGATTGGCGTTGTGGAATCAGGTGTCTGTTGATGATCTGTTTGTGGAGCGTGAAACGTTTTATCAACGGGGTATGCAAAGCAATTTGCGCTTTATTGAAGGTTATGAGCTGGCACCAGGGGTATTGTTGTCTGAATCTACTGTGGAGTCTCGACTTGAATTGTCTCATTTCTTAGTTGAACAGATGCAGCAGTCACGCCTTGAATATATGGGTTTAGTGTAGCTTATTAAGCTTGTAGTAAGTGGTTTAGATGTAAAAGGAGAGTTGAAAATGACAGATATTGTTGAAGAGCTCAGGAAAAATGGCGGTCAATACCAGAATCTGACACCTGATAAGTTGAAAAAATTATTATTGGATTTTGGGGCCGCTTCACAATGCCTACGTTTGGCAGCTCAATCCAATATAGAGGGGCTTTATCAGGTAGGTAATACTATCCGTGAGGTATCCTCATGGCTTCCGGCTGCCGGTATTGCCCTAACCATGCATAATCATATTGTGCTGGCTTGTGCGAAGTTTCCCGACATATTTGAAGATAATAATAAATTATTAAATGAAGTTATGGTTTCAGAAGTGTTGGTCGCTTCTGCTTTTGCTGAAGGTCTGCCAGGGACAAATATTTTTTCACCAGCACTTAAAATGCATTCTAAGGAAGGAAAACTGTTTGTTAATGGTTCGAAGAAACCTTGTTCTCTGTCTTCGATTGCTGATTATTATGTGCTATCGGTCAGCGATACCGATAATGACAATGAGATGAGGGTAGTATTGGTTTCAAAATCGGCACAGAATATTAATGTTATTCCTTTCTGGCGGTTAAAGATTTTGTCTGAAAGTGATAATCAAGAAGTTAAATTTTCGGATACCGAAGTTTCGCCGCAATTACTTTCCCCCTATAAGGGGATTGAGCAGCAAGTTGTGCTTTCTTACGGTTTATCACTATTTAATTACTTTGCTGCTAATACATATTCAGGAATTCTGAATGGGCTTGCCCGTTTTATTCCGAAGAAAGTAGCAGAACAGCAACCAATTAAATATACCCTAGCTCAAGCTGATTATAAGATTAATGCTATTCTTGGTCAGATGCTAACTATAGCTCATGATGCTCATCGGGATGAAAATGCTATTCGTAACATCCTTGCATTGCGCTATACCCTGGAAAAGATCCTTGAAGAAACCGCCAGTTTTATACTCCGATGTTGCGGTGGGATTCAGGTCATGACAACGCCAGAAATTATGAATTTCTATTCTGCTGTACAGTTATTCAAATTTCATCCTATAGGAGAATTCCAGATGGTTAGCCAAATAATGCAGCAAATTTAATGACTTTTTAGATCACCTATTTTAACTCAAGTATTTTCCCATGCTGTTTACAGCATGACATTGTGCACCTATAAAAAAGAGAGAGAACTATGTTTGTTAATCAATATCGTGAGAGTTTATTAAACTCTGTGGGCCTTGAGTTGGATATTCAGTCTGCTGAAAATAACCAGCTTACATTATCGAATGGCCGGGTTGTTAAGGACTTCTTGGCTCAATATGGTGCATTACCATTTGGGCATAATCCTGATTTTGCTACCTATGAAGTTGACAGATTCATTAAAAATAAAGAACCCATCTTTGTTCAGCCTAATATTCACAACAAAGTACGGTTATTGGCGGAAATGCTTTCTGAGCAAATAGATAAGGAGAAATATACCCACTGCGTTTTTACTAATAGTGGTGCTGAAACGGTAGAAGCTGGGATTAAGTTTGCGCGCTTGGTTACTGGCAGAAAAAGTATTTTGAGTTTACATCGTAGTTTCCACGGTAAAACTTATTCGGCGTTATCTGCTACAGGTTCAAATCGGTTTAAAGCTGATTTCATTTACGATGATAAACTGTATGAACATGTTGACAGTGAAGATTTTGCTGAAATTAAAAGAAAGCTGGAGAGCCGAGAATTCGCTGCATTTATTATTGAACCAGTGCAGGGAGAAGGTGGAATGAAAGTCATTCCATCGGATACATTGTACAGTATTCTGAAATTGTGTAAGGAAAATGGCACATTATCAATATTTGATGAAGTTCAGACGGGTATAGGCAGGTTGGGGGCATTCTGTGCAGCCACACTTTACTCTCTGAAACCGGATGTCATTTTGTTTTCTAAGGCGCTGGGTGCAGGTATTTCACCTATTGGTGCAATGTTGTATGCAGATGAACTTTATTTATCTGAGTTCGATAAGAAACACAGCTCCACTTTTGCCAATAATGTACTGGCTGCGACGATGGGAATTGCCGTTATCCAGCATCTGACTAAAGATAATGGCAAGGCATTAACGCACGTTCAGGAAGTTAGCCGTTATGTTGATAAATGCCTTGAACAGTTATCGGCGAAATATCCAGAACATTTTTGTTGGCAAGGTGCTGGGTTGATGCGTGGCCTTGAAATACAGGACAGCAAAGCGGTTGCCAACGTATTTATCAACTTTAGCCAAAGAAGTGGTGGTCTGGCTTATATCATTTGTAGTTTCTTATTGAAACACTACGGTATTTTCACCATGCCGTTAATGTCTCGCCCTTGCTCTGTACGTTTCGAGCCACCGCTTAACGTTTCTAAAGAAGATATTCAGACATTTTTTACAGCTTTTGATGAAGTCTGTAACTTGGTTCGGAATGGGCGATATGATGTTTTATTTGCGCACTTGATAGACATGCCTATAACGGATCTACCGCCATCTGCGGTTAGTTATCCTATTTCAATAAACAACAGTATTGCCCAGATTAAAGCGCCTATTTCTCAATTGGTTGAGGGGAGGAAATTCGCTTTCTTGATTCATTCCACTTCGGTTAATGAATTTGCGCATTCTTATTGCCTGTCAATAAAGGAAAATTATACGCCGGAACAGCAAAGACAACTTGGTAGTTGGATCATGCAAATTTCTGCTATTGATTTTAATCCTGATATCGCTGTTGAATTTGGTGTTGAAAGCTCAACGGCATACGTTAATGGCATGCTTTTGTTCTCACCTATCAGCCCTGAAGATATGATGGCATTACCAACCAAAGAGCGGGCTGCTTTGATGAAGGAATACCTTGATTTGGCGGAGAAAAATGGCGCGGAAATTGTCGGTTTGGGTGCTTACACCTCTGTGATTACTGACGGAGGCAATAGTCTGGTAAATAATCGGCAGGGCCGGATATTGACTAATGGTAACTCTCTGACAGCAATGGCGGTAGTTGAAGGTATCCGCTCAATGCTGACTGAAAATGCACATCTGCAAACTTTGGCGGTGGTTGGTGCCAGAGGTTCCGTTGGCAGGCTGTCAGTCACTGGCTTGGCCCATAACTTTGGCCGGATTATCCTGGTTAGCCGACCTAACAAAGGGCGAGTACTGCTCTCTGAACTGACTAAGGCACTGCTTTCCACGGTGTTAAAAACTCGTGATGTTATCCAGCCAGATTCAGTTATGGATAAAATTAGAAAGTGGCTGTTTAAACAAAACCCGGGTGTGACAGATGCTCGTGTATTGCATGAACAAATTCTTGAAGTCATAGGAACTCTGGGTTTGGAAGCAATAGAGAGTTATGAGCAATCCTTAAGCCAGGCTGATTTTATCGTCTCAGCAACCAGCGAAGGTAAACCTTTCTTAAATACCCATTATCTGAAAGGCTCTGCCATCGTTTTTGATGCAGCCAGACCTTTCGATTTCATTCGTGATGGCAACCGTCAAATTTACGAAGGCGGTTTGGTCCATCAGCCTGAGAAAGTGACCTATAGCGATTGCAACTTGATCGACGTGCCTGCGGGGGTAAATCTCGCCTGTTTGTCGGAAACTATCGCTGTCGCACTTGAAGGAGTCAGTGTGCATCAAAGCATCGGTAAATCTATTGATTACAATGACGCACTCGCCATCCGGGATATTGCAAGAAAGCATGGATTCGTCCCTGTCCAATATACCCGCAATGATCAAGGTGAACATTATGAGCATGTTGCCTGATGTTCCTCAGGTTATTACCACTGGGAACGCTCAGGGTGTTCTTGGCAACAATCATCTCAGAAAAGTGCTTTGCTATTCCAGGCACCCGTTGAGTAGCTTGTTGTTCAATACTGAAACACATTGGTTTACCAATCAAAAGGGGGCTATAGGTTTTTTCCAGGACAAAAATCTGCATATGTGTGTGGGTGGCATTTTGGCTCCTGGCGAAGAACGAGCTGAACTTTTGCAGTCATTTCTCCGTTTCACCAAAGAAAAACGGGCTTTTCCGGTGTTTCTGCATGGTGATGAGAGTGATTTTGCGCTGTTGAGGAATAACGGCTTTTTTGTTAACCAACTTGGGGCGAGTTATTCAGTACTCCTTGATGGATATAGCATGAAAGGCAAACGCTTTCAGCAGCTTAGAAATAAAATTAGCAAATCCAGAAGAGCAGGAATTTCTATTCGAGAGATCAGCTCACAAGAGGAATATTATCGGCTTAAACCACAACTAGAACATATTAATCAGCTTTGGTTGAAAGAAAAACATGCAAAGGCTCTGAGAAAACTGGTGATTGATTTCAACACTGTAGAAGTGAGTTCAGGTGAGCACAGAGTATATATTGCAACTCGGGGAGAACAGATCCAGGCATATGTCGTTTATAGTTACACTTGGGGGGAGACATCGGGATGGTTTCATAATTTATCTCGAAAAAAACCGGATATACCCGATGGAACCATGCAGTTTATTAATGAAACAGCGATTAATGACTTCTTGGCTGAGGGGGCAGTGGCTTATCTTCATTTGGGCTTCACGCCTTTAGTGGAGTTCGGCGAGGATAGCTGCTTCAACGACTCGGCAATATTTCATAAAATTGCTAAATGGATGTCATCAAAAGGCGGCATTGTTTATCCTGCTGCTTCGCAACGCCAATATAAAATGAGCTGGCGGCCGTCGTTAATTGAGCCGGAATACATTGCTTTCCCTAAAGGAAAGGCAATGAAAGCATTGTGGTCAACATTGCGAACGACCAACAGCATTTGAGGCTAGAAAAAGTATTTTTCTAACGTGGAACAACAGGTGATCAGGATGGTGCTGTAAGTACCAGAATGATCACCTGTCATGGTGAATATTGTTTGTTGATATTCCCACCTGTCGATTCTTTCAAATTCTTATTTCATAAATATTATTTTATAGAATCCTTTTGGAAATTTTTTAATTAACCTCAACTCTGCTTAATGGCTGAGGTTAGCTGTTACTGATCAGGAGCCAGACTCAGAACCAAGTCGTTGGCATATAAGGTTTACTATGTATACCTGTTATCTTTCAAGTTGCCTCTTTGTTGGCTGCGTTCACTTACCCCAGTCACATCGTTATCTATGCTCCTGGGGATGCGTTCTCTTGCCGCCGCACTGCAACTTGAAATCTATTGGGTATATGCTACCGGGGATTTGCTCCCTTGCCGTGGCGAAGCATCTTGAAATCCATTGGGTATATATTGTTAACCTGATCTCTGATGTAAGTTGTTTTGTATGCTACTGATTTCGTCAGTAAGATTTGAACCTTGGTAAACCATCGATGTATCAAAACGGTCATATCTTACATCACGTGATGCGCTAAACCAGTTAAAGGAGCCTACACAAAGCATCGAGTCATCAATAATGACAATTTTACTGTGAACCCGTTTGACCAACTGAGTTGTGATACCTTGTGATTCAAGACGATGAAGCGCATTTTTTAATGTCTGGCGCCTCTCTGCCCTTTCCTGGTAATCACCATTGCCAGTGTTATATATTCTATCGGTAACTACGATGACAGAAACTCCTCTCTGACAAGCTTGGCTCATTGCTTGCAATATGCCTGATTGTTCAATTTTTTCATATGTTAGCCACGGGGTAATAATAGTCATTTCCTTTTTTACGTATTCTAAGGCATTCAATAGAAAATTATCATGTTCCTTAAAACCATTCAGGATATGAACTTGTGTCTTAGGTCAGGGCGGGATCTCACATTTTCTATATGGTTATTGTGGATAAAAACAACCCTCTACTAGCTCAATAAATGTTCATGCCAGATATCAAAACCTATCAATAAAATCGTATTGAATGTGAGAAATTATCAATATCTGCGAAATGTATAATTTTTACGCAAAGTAGAATCCCGCCCTGTGTCTTAGGTGAATATAAGTCTTTCCGAGAAATGAATTCAAATTGCAGCGCATTGTTATCTTCACTAAAAAGATACTTTGCTAGCAAACCACGAGGGGATGATGGGGGTTGGAGTTCAAACAGGTCCATATCGCCAAACACAAGAAAGCTGTCCTTTGCTCGAGAAACAGCAACATTCAGTATACTATTATCGCGGTCAATAAAACCGCCATCCTCGTGTTTTGAATAGACTGGAGAAAATATAATGATTTGTCTTTCTGAGCCTTGTAATGAATATACTGTACCAATAGTTATTTTGTTTTCGCTGTTCTTATTTAACTCGTATTTGCGGAATACTTGTTTCAGAATAGAAACTTGGGCGCTAAAAGGTGTGACTATGCCAATAACTTCATGGATGCTTTTATTATAATGAGACTCTATTTTCGCCTTATTAGCTGCAACCCAAGCAGCGATAGTTTCTGCCTCTAGTAAATTATGACGACTACTCCCATTTACTGATACACCTTTACCATTAATATGTAGGTAACCCATAGGAGGAAACAAACTATCGGTATTGGCAATACCTCTTTTGGGAAGCAACTTGCCGTGATAACAAAGTGTGTTGCAATAATGAATAATATTATCTACACAACGCCGGTGTTCATAAAGGTACATGCCGCGAATTAATTCAGGATCGTACTGATAACGAGTTGCTAGTTGTGCAATTCGCATGACATTCCCGGTTGCTGCTGTTTTCCCGTATTGGGTCAATTGTTCATATTGTGCCATTGACTGTTCCGGATTATTATCATTGATAATTTTCGCCGCCAACATATTACCGATGTCGATATGACCTGACACATTCCAAATCGGTGCAATCTGTTCGCTATCACCAATCACTAATGCTTTTTTGGCTAGTGCAAAAGACGCCGCTGCAACTTCAGGTAGTATTTGCCCCGCTTCATCAACTATCAGTAAATCTGCGAAATCATAGAGATAATCATCGTCATGCGGGTTTTGGTTGCGGAATTGTTTGGCGATCATTTTCGTTGGTAGCATATAGCAGGTCATAACAACACAAGGAGTTACTTTCATTCTGCGTTGCCACTGTGATATACAGGCAACTCGTTTGGTTTTACCCTTTTCTTTTCGTATATTACCAATATTCCTCATATCCAGTAACCATCTCCCTTCCCAATAATGCGTGGTGAGTAAAAAGATGGTAAAGCGGATTTGTGTATCTGCTAGTTCATCTGCATATGAGAAGTCCGGCTCTGTGTCTCCTATATAGTCTAATACTTGAGTTGCTTTTCTCCAGTCTTGGGCTGCTTGCTTTTCTAATTCGATAATGTGTTGTGCTGTATCTAGCTGACACTGATGTTCATTACATTCTTTCTGTTTTTGCGTAATAATGTCGTCAATTAATTTTGTTATTTCATTGATATCAGTCCATTTTGGTTGTGAAATTTCTTCAGGCCATAGTTTTTTAAGAAGTAGTTGTATACGGAAATTCCGTTTGCTTTTGACGACTGAAAACCAGGAGAAGAGTGAATAAAGTAAAGGTTCATTTGCACGATATTCTAACCATCGGTCTGATATGGCTTTTAATGCATTAATATGCTTGCGCAGTAATGAAATAATAACCGTTTTCTTTTCAATATAACTCTCGGGATCTATGCCAATAACTTGGGATACTTTTTCCCTGATTTGACAAAGTTTTTGCCAAGACTGTTGTAGGGTAGAGAGCTTGTTAACTTCTTTTTGTAATTGCTGATGTAGTAATTCAACAACAGTTTCTGTTGAAAAATGTGTTTCCCCAGGAAACGCTTGTATTGCAGACATCAGATAATGTTCTTCTGCATGCTCAATGAATTTTACTGACTCTATTTGGTTAAAAAAAGTTTCTGTTTGATATTTTTCATCAGCTTTATCTTTTTTGGTTGAGGAAGGGTAATAAGCTCCAAAACTTTTAACTTTAGGTAACCATCGACCTGCCAAAGGTCCCGTTCCATATGAAAAATCCTTTCCAAATGCTTCTATAATATTGGTGACAGCCTGATTATTTGTAGATGTAGCAAGAATAACCGGAGGGGCTGTTTTTGCTAATGCGGCTTTGGCCCATAAGGTTGCAATAACGGATAAAACTAATGTCGTTTTACCCGTTCCTGGCGGACCATTCACGGCCAGAATTTCACCGTGCTGACAATCAAGAAAATGACTGAGTGCATCACGTTGTGCCACCGCTAGTGGGAATTTATCACTTGAATGACCTAATCTGTCGGTAAATTTTGCTCCACATGGTAATAATGGCTCGGTAGCGTCAATATTAGTAGAGGCAAAGCGGGCAAATAATGGAGGAACTTGTTTTGTTTGGAGCATGTGATCATAAAACGCAATAATATGTTTGTTGGTACCACCTGGGTGCATTTTTTTAATGATAAAGCCGTTTTGCGACCGTTCATATTGATGATCATTTCCCTGCCAATCACCGGCAACAGCTTTTAACAGCTCATTACAATCATTCTGATATTCTTGCCATTGCTTTTGAAAACGTTCGATTTTTTCTTGTTTAGTTTGCTGTGAATTGCTATTGCTGATTTGTACATCTTCATAAAAATGGATAGCAGAAACATGATTAACTGTCTTCCAGTTATCGAACTGGGCGATATCTCCAATAGAAAATGTTCCTTTTGCTAGAGGTTCAAGAAGATCACGAGGAATGACAGTCTCTGATGTAGGATAGAGATAACCATCACGTGATAATACAGCCGGAGTAATTAAAGGTGTGATTACTGAAGGCGCACCTGAGGTGCGCTCTTCGCCATGTTCTATGAGGCGTAGATAGACTTGTGGGCGAAGAATGACACTAACGCTTTGTACATCATTAGGTTCTGAAATAAAAAATTGCTTAACTGTATCATCATTGAGGCGACCATTGCGAATGTCAGATGGGGACCAGCGAGAAAATATTTGAGTATCTTTTTTGGTAAAAGCGCCTTGTCCAAATGCCGCATCAGCAAGCGAGTTGCGCCAATAAGCCGCAAATGCCAGAGAAGTGCTATCCATTGTTAGATCCTGTTAACTTTTCCGTGTATCTTAATAAAGAAATATTTTTTATCATAAAAAATTAATAAACTCTTTAAAAAGATTAATATAATCAATGTATTGGTCAACCAATAATCATAGGTTATTTAGGTTAGAAAACACTCATTCTCTCCTCAATCCTCTCATTAACACCTCAAAAATAAGCAGATTTATTTGTTGTGAGACTTTCGGATCAGACAGATACGCATGTGAATTTTTTTCAAAAGCGCCCATACTTTCTATAACCGCACTCTCTACTGCGTTAGGAAAGTCACCATGCATGATCTGATCAACGCTGTTATTCAATAGTTGTGCCATAACAGATTCATTTTCAGAGACTTTAGTTGCAGTGCCGTACAGCCATGTGAGCTTATCGCCTTCTGTAGTGTCTGCTCCAAACAGGTCATTCATTTGTTCAAGGATGTGCGAAAGCAAATCCTTGGGGCGTTGTGAGATAGAGCTACCTACGCTGGTGATGCCTTTTAACCCTTCACCACCGGCCTGAAGTTTCAGATCCTGAGTACGTTTTTCCCACAAACGGTAATGAGTCAGTTGTATTTGACTGATATCTAAATCGTCATCCAGACGCTCTTCGCGCAGCAGAGGCAGCAAATGGCGGACGAAAACATTTAATCGTTCAAGATCCTCGTCATGTAGATCGACAATCTGTGAAGCAAATTCGTAAAAGCGGGTAAAACTGTTCATATCCTTTTTAAAGGTATCCAGTACATCTTTCGCTTCTCGCGCCTGGTTTAGGCTGCGTTCACAGTTCACTTGCCAGGTCTTATCGCCACTTTGTTTTGCCTGCTCTAAGGTTGAGAGCGCATCGCGTAATACATCTATGGCTGAACGATAACGCTTGGTGAAACGATCCACGGCGGGTTTGCAGTAAGTCGTTAACGCTTCTGGTCCACGTTTTGGGTCAAAGTAGGCATCAGAGAAGTTCGTTACTTCGTTCCATTGCCAGATGTGCTGCTCGTTGAGTTTGTGGTAAATGGCATAGACTAAATTGGGATCTGATACCGTTATCAATTCAGCATTCTGGTAATATTCTTTAAACTCGGCCAGTACATCCTGCGGATCGTTTACGAAGTCCAGCACGTAAGTGGTATCTTTGCCGGGATAGGTGCGATTAAGACGCGATAAGGTCTGGATACAGTCCACACCTTTAAGCTTTTTATCGACGTACATTGCTACCAGCTTCGGTTGGTCAAAGCCGGTTTGGAATTTATTCGCCACCAGCATCACCTGATAATCATCAGTATCGAACGCTTTACGCATATCGCGTCCCTTCAGGCCAGGGTTCATTGAATTTTCTGTGTAGCTTTCTCCTTCATCAACCACTTCACCTGAAAACGCGACCATAGCGGTGAGGCGCTTATAACCTTTTTCAGTGACATAGTGGTTAAATGCTTGCTTGTACTTTACTGCTTCCAATCGGCTGCTGGTTACTACCATTGCCTTGGCTTCGTGGTTAAGTAGCTTTGCCACGTTTTCACGGAAATGTTCAATGACTACCTGTGCTTTCTGGGCAATATTATGTGGATGCAGGCGAACCCATTTGTTGAGCTTAGTTTTGGTTTTTTTGCTGTCGACTTCTTTATCTTCTGTTTCTAGTGCCAATTTGTACGCTTGACCGTAGCTGGTGTAATTCTTCAACACGTCAAGAATAAAACCTTCTTCAATCGCTTGGCGCATAGAATAGAGGTGAAAGGGCTTTGGTTTGTTGTCATTTGCCAATGGCATATCTGGATGAGGCGGGCGGCCAAACAGTTCAAGCGTTTTCGCTTTAGGTGTAGCTGTAAAAGCAAAATAACTGATATCCGATGAGCCCCGACGCGCTTCCAGTGTGGCGTTTATCATGTCCTGACTGTCTATCTCTTCTTTATCAATCTTCTCGGCCATCAGCACTTCGCGTAACTGGCGTGCTGTACTGCCGGTTTGGCTGGAGTGCGCTTCATCCGCGATAATGGCAAAGGCTTGACCTTTTAAGCCAGTGGTTTCCTGAATGGCTTTCAGCACATGTGGGAAGGTTTGAATGGTGACAATGATAATTGGTGTCCCTTGTGAAAGCGCCTCTGCCAGTTGTGACGATTTACTGCCGGATTCTTCGTGGTTAATACGACTAATAACACCGGAGGTATGTTCAAACTGGTAAATAGTATCCTGTAACTGGTTGTCGAGTACCGTGCGGTCGGTAATCACAATCACTGAGTTAAAGATTTTATGACCATCGGGTCGATAGAGTGTGGCTAACTGATGTGACAGCCAGGCAATAGAGTTGGATTTACCTGAACCCGCGCTATGTTGAATTAAGTATTTTTTACCGATGCCTTCTGCCTGCACTGTTGCGAGTACTGACTGGACAGCGCTCCACTGGTGATAACGTGGGAATATCAGGGTTTCTTTGATTTGTTGGTGACCTAGCGGATCGTCCACCCGCTTACTTTCCAGATGCAGATAACGATGGAGAATACGTAACCAATTATCCGGTTGTAAGATTTCCTGCCACAGATAGCTGGTGGCATAACCGTCAACAGGCTGGTCATTACCCGCGCTTCCGTCAGTGGTACCACGGTTAAATGGCAGGAAGAAGGTTTTTTTACCATCCAGTTTGGTAGTCATTGCTACTTCATATTGGCTGACGGCAAAATGTACCAGTGCACCTCGTTTAAAGGTGAGTAATGGTTCTGGTTTATTACTGGTCTTTGGCTGACGGTCGTTGATATATTGTAATTTTGCTGCATCCAGCGTCTGCTTAAAAGCCGATTTCAGTTCCAGAGTTGCTACTGGCAGGCCATTAACAAACAAGGTCAGATCGATACGACCATCGTAACCATTAGGGGAGTAAACCAGCTCTGGCACGATGCGCAAGCGGTTGGCTTTATAGCGGGTCATCAAGTCCGGGTTAAGTTCATGGTCTGGCTTAAAAGTGCAAAGCTCAAACCGTGTACCGCGGTCTTTTACTGTATGGCGCAGTGTCCAGAGCGTACCGTAGTTGTTTAGGTGTTTTTCAATCGCATTAAAGAAGTGTGTTTTAGTATCTTTTGGATAAATACTACAGAACTTTTCCCAGGCATCAGGCTGGGTTTCTTGTACATAGGTCAATGCATCTTCTGGGTATAAGGCACGTTTGCGGTCATAATTGGCCGAAATACCCAACAGCCAGCCCTGAGATTGCAAGCTGGCGATAATGTCATTTTGGAACAGAAGTTCTGCGGATTTAGATACCAAAATTAATTCTCCTGATAAGCGTGTTTAGTAATGATTTTTACCTTGTTTAACTTATGGTTATTGTGGAATCACTGAATATGACTCATGCGACATCCTTAGCGGCTTGCCAATCGCGCACGTCGATTTTGCCCGTGACCGCAGCGGAGATTAGGGCGGAACGGCGTTCTTTGAGTAACGTAATCATATTTTCTGCATGACTTGTTAACTTTTCAAAGCGATCCAGTTCGTAATCTAAAAATTTATAGATCTGTTGCTGTTCACGATAAGGTGGGTAGGCAAGTTGTAACTCTCGGATGTCTTCAAGGCTAAGCTGTACTTTTGTTCCACCGTAGCCAGCACCTATAAATTGTTCTTTGGATGCATTGCTTAATATTACGTAACCTAGCCATCTAGCATTTTTTCTAATTTCTTTTTTGGGTCTGCATAGAGAAACATGCTGGCTTACATAAGCATTTTCAATTTGTGAATTAGCTACACAAACACTTCCCAAATCGGCGGTTATTGATATTAGTATGTCATTTTTGATTATTTTTGATCGTTCGCCTTCACTTCCATTTGGGGGGGATACGCATTGTATTGACTCAAATTTGGGTTCAATTGTATCTCTTGTTAAGTTTGCAATACGAAAAAAGATATTTCCATCGTCTGAATAAAATTCAGCCCAACCACGAGACCCACTTGTAATAAACGAAAATAGTGTTTTGGCTCTTTTTACAACCCAATGTTCCGGCATTTCCCCAAGCCATTCAATACCAGAATTCTTCATTTTTACATTAGGATTTAGTCCTTTAGTCACTGCATGAGAAATTACTGCCTGCCGTTTTTCTTTCAGAAGTTCGATGAGTTGTTTTTGTTTGGTAATAAGTTGGTCGATTTTTTTTGTTTCGTGATCGAGGAAAGTTGAAATGGCGATTTTTTCTTGGGTACTAGGCAATGCAAACACTAAATTATCTAGTGCATATTGGCTTAAGCCTACTCGAGTGAGGCCATTTGCTTGTATAGCAACAGATGATTTTGTATAGATTGAATCGAATAGCCATTTTATAAAAGAACCACTATGAGAGATTTTGGGGCGAACTATTGCTAAATGATAACCACAAAGCACGTTCTCAAGAGTTTCTGGGACATAAGCTGCAATAGCAATGTCATCCGCAGTTTCTGAGTCTTTAGTAATTAGAGTGTCGCCGGCCCTCAACGTAAAACGTTTAATTTGTTCATCACTGGCAGTTGCTGCCATAAACTGGACTTTATTTGAGATAAAATCGTTATAATAAACATCAGTGTAATTACATAATTGAATATTTTTTTGGTTAGGTAGGGATTTCTTATCAACATTACTGGGCGTTATATTGGCGAAATGTTTTAAATTGCAGATGTGCCAAGTTTGGGGAACTTTCCCCAACCACTCAACTCCAGAATCCTTATATTCCGGATATGCTTTATATCGACTCATCAAGAATGCACCTCTGCCAACAGCGCCATAATTTCCCGGCTGACTTTATCCAAATCGGCATCAATTTCTTCCAGTGAGCGTGGAGGTTGGTACTGATAGAAATGGCGGTTAAATGGAATCTCATAACCCACAATACCTACTTGACCGTCATACTCGTCAGTTTTGCTGGTATCTATCCAGGCATCCGGCACATGTGGTTTTACTTCACGTTCAAAGTAATCATTAATAGATTCATTTAACGGCACATTTTCATAGTCGCGTAGGCTGGTATTTGCTTCTGGCTGGCCTTTGCTGGTACAAATTTCGGCTTCTTCGTCAGATTCACTCAGATGTTTAACCAGCAATTTCCAAACCGTAGCAGAAACCTTTATCGGTAACGCCTGTTTGAATTTATCGCGTGACAGGTATTTCTCATCGAGTGTATCCAATGCCGCTAGTAGAGTTTGTGGCTCCTCGACTTTTTTCCAGTCTTTCTCCGCCTGCATTGCTTCACGGCGCTCTACGTCATGCGGATAGAATGCCAGCCTGAGTGGGCGCTCAATAGTAATACGGCGATAGCCAAAATCAGACGTTTTAAACAGCTTTGCATTGTCAGTAGGTTGGTAACGAGAATAAAGATTCACAATCTCACTAATTTGCTCTTCCGTCAGATAACGGCGTTTGCTGCCCAGAGACTTACGCATCGACTCAAACTGATCGGTGGCGTTAATCAGCAATACTTTTCCTCTGCGCTCCTGTGGCTTGTGGTTACTCAGTACCCAGATATAAGTCGCGATACCGGTGTTGTAGAACATATCCGTTGGCAGCGCGACGATAGTATCCAGTAAATCTTGTTCCAACACATAACGGCGAATTTCACTTTCACCACTACCCGCACCCCCAGTAAATAGCGGCGAACCGTTGAGGATAATACCGATACGGCTGTTATCGTTCATTTTGCTAATCAGGTGCAGCAGAAACAGTAACGAACCGTCAGAGACACGTGGCAAACCGGGACCAAAACGGCCATCGTAACCCCGTTTTTGTTCATCACGGATGGTTTTCTCCACCTTCTTCCAGTCAACGCCAAACGGTGGATTAGACAAACAGTAGTCAAAGCGTTCGTTATATAACTGGTCATCCGATAGTGTGTTACCCAGTTTGATGTTGCTAATGTCCTGACCCTTAATCAGCATATCTGCTTTACAGATCGCGTAGGACTCTGGGTTCAGTTCCTGCCCGTAGGTTTTCAGGCTGGCGGAAGGGTTAATCTCATGCAGATATTCCATGCCGCTGGAGAGAAAGCCACCGGTACCCGCGGTTGGATCGTAGATACGGCGGATAAGCCCTGGAAGGGTTAATGCTTCGTCATCATCAGCAAGTACCAACGAGGTAGTAAGGCGCACGATATCACGTGGGGTAAAGTGTTCCCCTGCGGTTTCGTTCGAGCTTTCTGCGAAGCGACGGATCAGATCTTCAAAGATTAAACCCATATCGTGATTACTGACAGATGTTGGGCTTAGATCGGTATCGGCAAACTGCTTCACTACTTTATACAGTAGGTTGGCATCGTCCAGTTGTTGCAGGTATTCAGTGAACTTGAAGTGTTCAAAGATTTCCCGCGCATTGCTGCTGAAAGAACGGATATAACGTTCAAGGTTAAGGCGGGTTTGTGTTTCACCTAACTTGCTAAGATCCAACGGTGAGGTGTTATAGAAGTGTTGGTTAGCCGCGTGGCGCAGGATTTTCTCTGCCGCGTTATTATCCATTTTTTCTACTGACACTGTTTTGTCTAATACGGTTTGCTTGGTTGGCTCCAGCACACACTCAAGACGGCGTAACACCGTAAATGGCAGAATAACGCGTCCGTATTGGGATTGTTTGAAATCACCGCGTAAAAGATCGGCTACTGACCACAAAAACGCGGCCATTGAAGAAAAATTAGTCATTGGTATTCTACCTAAAGTTTTTTCTCTATTGTCCATGATGTGAGGCGGCTCGCAAGAACAATGAATACATTTCTTGTCTTGTTACATGAATGACTAAAAAATTTGATAGTAGAAGAGAGAAATAAGTATTGTATTGCTTATGTGTTTATACCCGGCAACTTTCAAGTTGCCTCTTTGTTGGTTGCACTCACTCACCCCGGTCACATCGTTATCTATACCCTTCATCTTTCAAGCTGCTGCTTTGTTGGCTGCGTTCACTTACCCCAGTCACAGAGTTATCTATGCTCCTGGGGATGCGTTCTCTTGCCGCCGCACTGCAACTTGAAATCTATTGGGTATATGCTCCCGGGGATTTGTTCCCTTGCCGTCGCGAAGCATCTTGAAATCCATTGGGTACATATTCATGAGGGTACTCCGGTACTCCCGGAAAAAGGAGTGTAAAATCACAACTTCGATTACGGGTCAAATTAACTAAATTTAGTTAAATAACGTTCATGATCTCACCCTAGGTGTCCATATAAATTATTTAGAGAAAAATAAAACAAGCAACATCCGCCAATAATATTTATTAATTTACTTAAAATAAGTAAATTTATTTTACTAGCGGCTAAGGTAATTAAATAAGCCATAGTAGCTAGCCATAGCATCATAATTACAACATGAATTGATGCTAATATCATAAAATGGTTGATATAGAGTACAGAACCATCAGAAAAGCTGGGTATAACTGTTAGGTAAAAAATGATAGCTTTTATATTAAATAGATTGGCGGCATAAGCTTCTTTTATGGAGACATTCCTGGTTCTTTCATAAATATAATTAGTGGTGAGTGATATCCCATTTTTTATTAGTAAAATAGCCACATACATAAGATAAGCTGTTCCAATTATATTTATAACACCCATTATGTGAGGATATTTAACAAAGATACTACTAATTCCTAAACCAGCAAGGAAAGCGTGCGTATAAATACCCAAAGCGGTTCCTATAACAACGACGAATAGACCTTTTATTCCTTGATTAACCACATTGGTCATAGCTAGGGTAAAACTGACGCCCGGAGATAGCACAATAGGTAGAATAGTGATAATGAATCCCAAAATGTTCAATTTGATATCCCCATGCAGCATTGGTATAACTGAAATGTTTTTATATCAATGCAGTAAAGTTACATAGTATGTTGATATAAAAAACAACCTAATCACATGAAAAACACCGAGTTAATATAAAACTCATGGCTGCAATAACCTCCTCTGCCAATTGCTATCTATATATAAATATAGCTCACGTAGATGCAAGCGGTTTTCTTTGAAGGAAAGAAATTCTATAGATATCGGTTTTACGATATATCCTCCCCAATTATCAGGTCGTGAAATTTTTTTATTGCCAATATCATGACATTTTAGTTCAAATTGTTTATGCAATTCTTGTATCGAAGCTATAGGTTGACTTTGTTGGCAGCTGAGGGCTATTATTTTGGCATCACGCGAGCGCATGTTCCAATATTTATCAGCAACAAGTGATGGGATCTTTTTAGCATTACCCAAAACTCGAACTTGGTAGCCTAAATTTTCCCACCAGAAGGTTAATCCTACTTTTTCGTTACGTGCTATATCGATACTTTTTGGTGAACCTAAGTGAGTACAAAAAGTAAAACCTTCTTTACTCACCTCTTTCAAATCAACAAAGCGTCCGGATGGAAATCCATTATTATCAATAGTTGAAACACAAACTGCACCTGTATGTTTAGTATTAGTGTTTTTTTCTATATCTTTCCACCAAATTTTAAATTTTTCTATCGGGTCTTCAATCATATATACCTCATTTAATAAATTTATTATCAGAGATAATAGTTTAAATCTATAGTAGCTATATTTCAAGTTACAGTTTTGTCGATTGAATTAGTTTCGATACTGTATTGTTTACATTTTACTCCATTCCATGATTAGGATAAATATTTAAAAGCTCTCTTGATCATATCCGGTAGAAAAAAATTGAAGTGCAGCTCCTCCTCCGGAAGAAACATTGGAAAATGTCATGACTTCAGTCAGTGTATCTCCCCCCATGAATAAACCGTCAATGCTATTCTGATTGAGAATCTGGTAGCAAACATGGGCATTTTTACTATTAGAAATAGATAAAGGACCTGCCGCTAAAAAAGAATACTTTTTTGGTAAAATAAAAATTTCATTAAAATAGTTTTTATTAAAAATAAAATCTATAATTTTCTCATCAGAGTTGATATTATGTAGTCTACGGATGACATGTAATTTGTTGGGTTTTTCAGTAATAACAATGTCTGGAATGTAAAGCTTACTTAATAATGCATCTGACACCTGAATTTCAAAGTATTTTGATATGCCAATTTCAATACCTATAGCTTTAAGGATACTATTAAGCACCAATCCGCCAATCACAATTTTACTTACTTTGGATAATTTAGGATGTGAAAGGAGAAAATTAACTTTTTCTATTTTATTTCCTCCTAATATTAAAATAATATCATTTTTAATAAAAATATTATTATATAAATCATTTAATTTATTAATTTCTTTTTGTACGCCATATGAATATCGCCAAGGTAAGAAGTGCTTAATGGACGAATTAGAAGAATTTTTTCTATGTAATTTACAAAAACCGCCAATAATTAATTCATCACCTAATTTCGCAAGTTCCTTAGCAAAATTATAATCATTTTCTTGTTCTTCTTTATGTAATCTGGTATTGCCAAATAATGCTATTTCTCCTTGCTGCATATTATTCGAATAACATACCGCACTTTTACCGACACAATCATCTATATAAGCAACATGGCATTTTAGTCTTTGTGATAATAATTCAGCAAGATAAGGAGTTGCTCTTGACGTTCCTTTATTAAAATCACCTTGATGATTAATTATAGATATAGATGCATTATTATTGTTATGAATTAAGTTCGACAACGAGTGTATTTCCTCATCAATTCTAGGGTGCAAAAGCACCCCTTTTTCAATGTTGATCCCAGCACTATATAAAATGGATTTTTTTTTCATATATAATCCTTGAAAGTCATTTTTACTCTGGTGACTAACTCTTTTAACTCTGACTCAGTAATAGTCAGCGGTGGTGTAAATAATAGTGTTAAGGTATCTCTATTTTTTCCAGAAGAAATACAACTGTAAAGGTTAATACCATATTTATGACCTGATTTAATGAAATTTGCAGAATAGTCCTGACTGAATGTTGTTTCAACTGCCCACATTAGTCCTTGACCTCTAATATCTGCAACAAAAGAGAATTTTTTTAGCATATCAAATAAAAGAGCACCAAGATAGTTACCTTTTGTTTTAATATTATTAATACCTACTTCATTTTCAAGAACATCTAGAACGGAAAGAGCTATGCCTGTAGAAAGTGGGTTGCCAGAATAAGTATGACCTACAAAATGTGGTATAGGTTGTTCGGCGAGAACTGCACTTATTTCTTCAGAAATTAACACGCCAGATATAGGGGTAAAACCAGCCCCAAGACCTTTACCTATAATTGTAATGTCTGAATCTACTCCCCAGCTTTTCATATTGAACCATGTCCCGGTTCGCCCAAGACCGGTAACTATCTCATCAGCAATAAGTAAGATATCACGCTGAGTTAACCCTTCTTTTAATTTCTTCATATAATCTTTATGGGGAACTAAAGCGCCACCAGAAGATCCTGTGATAGGTTCAATAAAGACACATGCTATTCTTTCTGCTCCAAACTTATCTATAATATTGAGTGATTCTGATACACAATCTAATTTACAGGTTTCTGGCGACTTTCCCAAAGGACATTGAAAACAATAGCATGGAGTAAGTTTTATACTGCTACTATTAGAATCTAAGACATTGTCTAAGCTTTTTCTTCGAACATGTAAATCACCATAACTGAGGGAGATAATAGTATTTCCATGATTAGTGATTTTTCTCCCTAACGCTGTTATTTTTTTGTCTTTCCCTTGATAGCGGAAAAAATCTAATGCAATACGGTAAGCTGCTTCAGAAGCTTCAGATCCGCTGTTAAGAAAAAAAGCATGGCTTTTATTATCATTAGATAACTGCACCAGTTTCTTTGATAAGGCTTCAGGTTCGTTACTACGAAAATGGGAGCGATATATGAAATGCAGGCGTTCTAATTGGTTCTTAATTTTTTCTATGATCAATGGATGGCAATGGCCTAAGTTTACAGTCATCGGTCCTGATGAAGAATCAATATAACTTTTCCCTGATTCATCAAATAACAAAATTCCTTTTGCTGAAATAATTTTTGGTAAATCAAGAGAATATTTTTTAAAAGGATACATATAACTCATATAAAACCTCAGTTTAATTTTAAAGAGAAGCATTATTATTTTTCATAATGTTTACTTTATAATTCATTTGTTTTTAATCTTGATGATTTCTTTTTTAATTGCATCAATGCAATTGAGCACATCATTTGCAACATGATGATTGACATTAGGACGAATAGAACCATTTTGAAAAAACATAGCTCCTTCTGAGGGTTGACCTATACAAAAAATGGCTTCTTTTCCACCTTTATTGTTAATGAATTGAAAATCACGTGAAATATTAAAACTTGAAATAGGATTTGATATCCCATAAAAATCTTTATGGTTCCAATAAGAAGCAAGTCCCTCATCAATGAGACAGGAAAAGAGAGAATTTTTTGATTTTTTTATATCAAAATTATGAAGCTTAGCATCTATCATAACTTCAAGTGTAGTAATGTTACCCGGATCACTTAGGCTATGAAGGTAAGCAATATTATCATCTATTTGGATATTAGATTTAGCGTATGTCACATCAATTATTCCAGCTTCGATTAATGCTTCCATTTTTTCCATTAGCTCTATGCAATTACCATTTGCGGCACGGTTATGAACCGAATAAAAATCTTTCAGCATACGTTGATAAGAAGTAGGTGTAATACCTCCAAAATCTACAGCATATACAACAGTTTGTCTTAAATCTCTGAATACATCGTCACATGCACCTTTATATGGATTATCAAGATTACCTTGTTCTGACTGGAGACGATCTAATTCCATAAATTTAAGTAGTCTATTACAATAAGGCACATCAGGGTTAAAATCCATATTCTTTATAGGGTCAACAATAAAATCCCAGTTGAACAAATGCGTTTCAGGATTGGGGTTATGCCCCCATGGGCTGGTTAGGAAATTGATTTTCTTTATAACATTTTCTATTGTATTAGATTCAATAATTTCTTTTCCATATATAACATATAGAAAACGTTCCATTATTTTTTTGATAGGTATATCTTGTATAAAAGAGTTTTTTCCTTCATTAAAGTAACAACATATTTTAAATATTATCTCTCTAGCTAATGATGAAATATATTTAGTCAGATATTCAATAGCAGTATCTTTTTGTATGTTATATTGGCTTACTCTTGAGCTAAATTCATCTACTAGACCTTTGGTTTTATTAAACATAAGATCTAATATTTCCTTACCAAATAAAATTCGATAATAACATAGTTGCAATTCAAGAATCAGCACGGGAAAAATATGGCAATCAAAATCTAATTGTTTTGGATAATTAATTGATGAATTATCCCGATGAGCTGGGCGTCCTAAATTATCACGGATCTTATCAACAAATGCTCGAGTAAAAAAATATCCATTATGTTCATATTTCTGTATGTCCATTTCTTTAAGATTATGTGGTCGGCTATAAGTGAAATACCCTGAACGACTTAATGCAAATAATTTTACAGGTTCATTTCCTGATGGATAATAAACAAGTTTTTTATCGTTTCTTTGAAAATAGCCACCTTTGTTTTCAGTATAATAAAGCATGGTATCAATAGCTGTTAACCCCATACCAATAATACCAATACGCTTACTTTTCCAATTAGGAACGTCAAAAAGTGGATAAGCAAAATTATAATATTCTATACATTCACTTAGTTCTTTAGCTAAAAAGAAATTATTCTTTGATTCTTGATGGCCGGTAGCAAGAATAATGATATCAAATATATTTTTTTCTAGTGGTATTTGTGTTTCTATCAAATAATCGCCATTGAGACATTTTTTTATTTTAGTAATCTCCTCTGTTATAGTATTGATTTTCACTCCAAAATTTGAGAGTTCGTTAACGAGTTTATTGAATATTTCAAATAAAGATTCTCCATATAATTCACGAGTAGGAAATTCATCGTTTTTTTTATTATATCTTTCATTACGAGTTAATTCATATTTATCTTGACACCACTTACTAAATGTAATATTTGTAGACTTTGAAAAATAATTACATTGTGGATTGGAATAATCAGGAGAATAAGACAATTGTCCTACTATACGATTGAGCATGCTAGTTTTTGGCTGGTATGGAGAATGTGCCCATCCTGAACCAAAATTACCATATTTATCAAAGATAGTGACAGTAATTTTTTCATCAGGAAAATTATTCACTATATCTAATAATCCATTAAGTGTATACATTCCATTAGGACCTCCACCAATTATTGCAATATTTATCATAGTATTTTCCTTTATTATTTCTCTGTATTCTATTTTATAGAATGATTTTAATGTATAAAAATAATCTAAAACTAATTAACCTTTTGAGTTATAAAGTTTTTCTAGTTTTTCTATGTTTCTTTCATTGGTTAAATCAAAAAGCTCGTCTAATGTTGATATTTTATTTTCTATATTAACAAGTGACTTTTCATCATGAATTATCTTGGCAGTTTCTTTCATGCTTCTAATGGAACTACGTATAAGATGATTAGCCCAAATTAAATTATTTATGCCATTTTCAATGAATTCAGAATAGGATGTTTTATAATATTTTGTCGGAACTGCAAATAATGGGAGTTTATTATTCCAATTTTTGGAGAATTCAAAAACTTCATGAGCATAATGTTTTTTAGAATGAATAAGAATTGCATCAGCACCAGCTTCTTTATAAGCTTCAGCACGCTCAAGAGCTTCTTCCATTGATTTTCCTGATATTAAAGCTTCAACACGTGCGACTAGAGTAAAATTATTCCCTCCTGTATCTTTGGCTGCTTTAATTTTGTTACAAAATTCATCAATTGGTGCAAGATCTTGATTTTCACCTATAAAAGAATTGATTTTTGGAAATAGCTTATCTTCAATACATAAAGCATGAATAGAAATTTTCTTCAATTTTTTCACGAATCTAATGACATTAATGTAATTACCAAACCCAGAATCTCCATCAACTAGAATTGGTATGTCAACATTATCAGACATTTGTTCAATGACATTAATAATCTGAGACCATGATGCTTCATTACGATCTGATAGACCCATTGATGCGCTAATCGAAAGCCCAGAAGCCCAAATAGCTTGAAAGCCAACTTGTTCAACAATCTTTGCACTTAACCCATTATGAGCTTCCATAAACTGGGTTTGTATATTTTTTTTCAATTTTTCTTTGATATTCATTTCTTAATACCTGCACTTTATCTATTTTTCTATTCAACTAAACAGAGTTTCGTTTCTTTCTTTTTCTAGGAAGCTGATGATTAAATCAGCTATTTTCTCCTGAGATTCGTTTGTCATTGCACCAATATGTGGTGTGCCAATAAAATTATTTAATGAAAATAATGGAGATAAATTTCTTTCTTGTCTAAATACATCGCTGGCAGCCCCATAAATTTTTTTGTTTAAAAGCATTTGATATAAATCCTCTTCGACAACAATCCCTCCTCTGGCAATATTTATTAAAATAGAATCAGGATGCATGTTTTTCATATTTTCCAAATTCATTAAGTCTTTGGTTGATTCATTATAAGGACAACAGATGACTAAAATATCACTTAAAGTGATAAGGTCGTCTAATTTTTCCAAAAGCGTCACATTTTTTTTAAGTAGGGATGATGCCCTTTCCTGTGAATAATTGGATACAATACAAGACACATTCATATTATATCCTTTTGCTATGCAAGCAATTTCTTTGCCAATACTCCCAAAACCGATTAAGCCTAAATTTTTTTCAGATAATTCCAATCCTTGAAAAGATTTTTTATTCCACATATTAGATTCTATTTCTACACTAGCTCTTTTTATATGCCTGTATAAGCAATGCATGAACCCAAAACTCATTTCAGCAACTGAGCGAGAGTTAGTATTAGGAGTATTATAAAAAATAACCTCCTTTTCTCTAATTGTGGTAATGTCTATATTATCTGTTCCTGTTCCAGCACGTATAATAATTTTTAAATTTATTGCTCTATCTAATAGTGAACTATCAACTTTAGCACCGCTACGCAAGACCAAAATATCATAGTCGACAATACACTCCATTAATTTTTTCTGAGTAATTGGTTGTTTTATAGTGACAATAAAATTTTTAACTAAATAGTTTTTTAGTTTTATATGAATAGGATCTACAATAAGAATTTTAAATGCCATATCTTGTTAATCCTGTCGCTTCGTTAACATTTATGATGATATTCATGTTCTGGATAGCCGTACCTGCTGCCCCTTTTACTAAATTGTCTATTACACTAACAACTCTTAGTTCACGAGTTTCTGGGACTATATCAAGAGATATATGGCAAGAATTAGAACCAATGACTTTAGATAGTTGTGGATAGATCCCATAATTTTTCTCTACCCCTTCAGAAACTTTGTTTATCCCAATTATTGAAATGAATTCATTGTTCTTATAATAATCCTTCAGATATTCAAGAATGTCATTTCTTTCACAATTCACATGAGAACTCAATTTCATACACTGAATCATGAATATACCTCTAACGAAATTACCATGAGAGGTAACAAGAGAAATATTTGCTTTTTTCATGGTTGTTTTGAATATAATATTCTCTATTTCATCAGTATGCCTGTGGCCATTTAGAGAATAAGCTAACATATTAGCGAATTGATTATGATGAATTAATTCTTTTTGATTATTTACTCCGGCACCAGATGTTCCATTTATAGCACTAATAAAAATAGAATCAGTATTTATAATGTTAGCCTTAATTAAAGGAACTAAAGGACATAGTGCAGCATTGACATAACATCCTGGATTAGCAATATATTGAGAGCATTTTATTTCTTTTTTAAACTCCTCAACATACCCATAAGTGAATTTATATTGTATTTCTTTAGCCTTATGTTTTTTTTTGTATACTTTTTCAAATAATTTAGGGTCATCAAAACGAAAGTCTGCACCTAAATCTATGATAATAGCTTTCGTATTAATAAAATTTTTTGCAATATCAAAAGACTCTCCTGATGGTAAGCATATAAAAACCACATCTGGTTCAATATGTTTAAGTTCTTCTAATGTGTATGTGTATTTTTTAATACCTGTTAGATTGGGATGAAGTTCCTCCAAACTAATGCCAGATTCACGAGAAATTGGATATATTTTTCTAATTAAAGGATGAGCAGAAAGCAAGCGAATAACTTCACATCCTGTTAATCCGGTAGCACCTATAACAAAAGCGTTCATTTTCATTTATAATACCCCGGGAGAATCAATAAGTATTTTTCCATTTGAAAGACGATTAGACATATATTTTTCAAGCTCAGAAAATTGAACTTTTTCTGTTATTAATTTATTAAATGGCGAGCATGTATTTCTTGCTTTATGTAATATTTCTACAGATTTCAATAGATCTAATTTATTACTTAAGAATGATCCTTTAATAGTGATTTCTTTTTTAACCACTGTATTCATATCAATCTGGTTATTTGTATCGAAATAAGAAATCAAAACTAATATACTATTATTTGTGATTTTTTCCATAGCTTGATTAATATCAAATCCGCTTCCTCCTGCAACAACCAATATATCGAAGTGATTATTTGGAATCATATTCATATCTGAAATGACATTAAGCCCCATATCTTGGGCAAATTTTCTCCGTGACTCGTTTTTTTCAATAAGAGTTAACACACTTCCACTTGTAAATTCATTGTAATAGATAGAACTTAATAAACCCATTGCTCCTGCTCCAATGATAAGTAATCGACTAGATTTATTTATTTCAATTTTATTAAAAGCATGTATTACAATACTAAGAGGCTCAGAAATAACAAATAGCTGAGTATCTTGCGATACTGGTAAGGTGAGTAGTGAGTTTTTATGTACCAACATGTGCTTTGTAAAAGCACCACTACTACCAGCAGTATTATAAGTTATTTTTTTTATGCAGTGATTATAATGTTCTTTTTTACATTTATCACACTTTCCACAATAGCTATAAGAAAGTGAAGTCACCATATCATTAATTTTAAATTCAGTATTATTTGCATCGATAACTTTTCCAACAAATTCATGCCCAAGAATAGCCGGATATTTTTTATATGGGTGATTCCCATGTAAAACCATATAATCCGAACCACAAATAGTCGCTTTTAGTACTTCAATAAGAACAAAACATTCTTTTAATTCTTGTATTTCTTCCGGTTTATATTCCTGTTTACCTATACCGGTACAAACTAATGAATAATGCATTTTTTATTTCCTTAAATACTCTTGTGATAAAATTTCAATTATATGGCTTCCTTCTTTTTTGATAAGAGGATCGTTTTCAATTTTTCCTGTTATTCTCTTTGCAATCATCTTTGGTGATATGTTTAATGATTTCAGAGAGTTTGATGTATTAGTTAGTTTTAATTTTTTAATAATATCTGTTGTGTATTTATAGAGACTTTTTCCTTTGATGATATTCTCTGGTAACGCTTTATATACATTATGATGCTCCAATTGTCTTACCCATTCAGGATAAAGTGCTGATAGGCCAGCTCCATGTGATAGCGAATATATAGGGGATAGTGCTTGTTCAAATCTATGTGGTAAGCAGGTACTATTATGGCAAACACAAATACCACCTAAAAATGCAATGTAAGCGATATTATCGTAAAAACTATCATCCAATTTCTTTTCATAATATTTATCTAAAGTTAAATTTAAAATAGATAAAGACTTATGGCCAATTAAATCAATGAATCGATTGTTATTTACTGATTGTATAGACTCGAAAGCATGAGAAAAGCTATCGAATATTGTTTCTCTTAATATATTATCAGGTAATGTTTTACCAAATTTTGGGTCTATGATTGCTAAGTCAGGAAACATTACTGTCCCCCTAACACCATCTTTTATTCCATTATACTCATCATAAATAATAGCACCTTTAGTTATTTCTGAACCTGTTCCAAAAGTTGTAGGTATTGATATGTGGAATAGTTTTTTTTCAACCTTTTCTATTGTTTTACCAACAAGGAAATTTGGTTCAATATTTTTGTCTATACATATAGCTACCACTTTTCCAAAGTCTAAAATATTCCCGCCGCCAATGGAAATGATTGAGTCGAAATTATCATTATGAATGAAATTTTTTACTTTTTTAAGCTCACTAATGGAAGCTTTAAAATTACTACTTAGGATATAAGGTATTATTTTTGTTATATGGTTTTTTTTGCTTAATAAAATTTGTAATTTGGTTGTCCTTTTTAACATCCCTTTAGTTATAAGTAGTAATGTTTTTTTTAATTCATATTGCTCAAGATAGCTAGTTATATGTTCAATTGCTCCATTTTTTATTATTATTTTAGTGGGAATATTTAAATTTATATCAATGTTTTTTTCTTCCAATTTATCCTCCTGGATAAACTATGTTTCTTTATGAGGTTTTAAACTAGCTTGCCAGCTTAATTTCAATTTAAATCCCAGATACATGATTTTGATTTTTTGGATGATTTTTAGTTAAAGTTTGAATGCTTTTTTACTAATTTAATATTTATAGGTTGCAATCACTAATTTTTTCAAATAAAAAGCAACCTTGAAATATAAAATAGATATAATGTATATTTAAACTTTTATTTAATGTATGGTAAAAATAATTTTTTAGTGTGGTTATCACTAAGGTGGCATTAATTTTTTACTCCCTTGATTAATTGATTTTATATGGCTAACCGTATGAGGGATAATAATGCCACTATATTGGTGTAATTTCCATAATATATTTTATACAATCCCAAGAAAAATATTAATGCATCTTAAATGTCTAAAAAGAAAATATCAATAAATATTAAATACCACCTGATGTTGGTATGGTGTAAAAATATCAAGGTAAAAATTATTATCTGACATTAGGTTATCACAGTGAATGGGGTGAAAATATATACAAAAGAGTCTGTGTGGCGTATGAGCAGGATTTTTCCTTTCTAAAAAATGAGTTATAAATTAAATATTTTTATTTATAATGTTAGGAAATTAATTCTTACCTTAATTTATTATTAGAGTCCTTAGATATATTGTTTTCAATATAATAACACAACATATCACTTACAGCTTCAGCCCATTTGTCTACTTCTTCAAACGAATTTGTATGACTGGCAAGTCGTTCTCCTATTGATAACATCGTTTCTAAAAGTAACTTAGAGATAAAATATCGATGCTCATCGGCTATATTAGGAATAGTTTCATTAATGAATCTTAGAACAAGTAACATAGTCTCTTTTTCTTGCTGTGTTGTTTCATCTGAATCACGAAAAAAAGGTGCTGCGTCAGATAGTGCTGTGCGTAATACCGCTTCTTCACATTCGGTATGAAAAAATTTTTTTATTGCCAAACGTAGACGTTGCAGTGGTGGAATAGTGAAATCAAATAGAATATTGGCTAAGTCTTGCTGAGTTTGTTTCCATTCGTTTTCTTGCAGTGAAAAAAGAATAGCCTGTTTATTAGGAAAATATTGATATAACGATCCAATACTGACTCCTGCTTTTTCTGCTATTCGACTTGTCGTAAAACAATGGACTCCTTCTTGGAGTAAAACGCGAGTAGCGGCTTCCAGAATATTCGCAACTAAATGCATAGAGCGTATCTGTTTGGGAGCCTTTCTAATTGAAATAACAGGGAAATTTTTCTTTTGCATAATTCTTTTCCTGATATGCGAATATTAAATGTGAATAATTACTCGTATTCTATCACTCAATAGTTAGCGGAACTATTTATACATAGAGGAAATATGATGAATACATTAACCACTCATCCATTGAGTACAATATTAGAAAAACTTTTCTCCGAATCTGACAATTCTCAAGCCCGGCTTTTTCAAACATTGGGTTATCTACCCGAAACCGAGCAGCAAGCGTTGATGAAAGAAGCGGGTGGTGAGAACTATAAAGTATTTTATACTCGAGCTAAAGAACATTATATGTCAATATCAAGGGATACAGGCAATTTACTGTATATACTTTGTCGAGCTAATAATTCCAGATCGGTAATTGAATTTGGTACTTCATTTGGAATATCTACTCTACATTTGGCCGCAGCCGTGAAAGATAATGGTGGTGGAAAGGTAATTAGTACCGAGTTTGAACATAAAAAGGTGGTACAAGCGCGTATAAATATGGAAAAGGCAGGTGTCGAACATTTAGTTGAAATTCGGGAGGGAGATGCTATCGAGACATTAGGGCAAAATTTACCAGAAAAAATTGATTTTATTCTATTAGACGGCGCAAAAGCTCTTTATCACCCTATTTTAATGATGTTAGAAGATCGTATGCACACGGGAACATTGATCGTGGCCGATAATGCAGATTGGGCGCCAGAATATTGCCATTATGTTCGTATTAGTGATAATTATGTTTCTGTCCCCTTTGCTAAAGATATTGAATTATCTATCAGATTATAGTCTGAAGTATAAAGCACATCTGCTAAGGTGTGCTTTACCAATGCACCAGAATAATATCATTATTTTGATAATCTACTTCCAGATAATGAGCAAATTCGTAGCAGAATTCAGTCTCATTTTCATATACCGATAAAATAACCTTTTGATTTACTTTCATGCATAGGTGCCGATTGTGTTGGTGCGATCCAGCTCTATCAAGGCTGTGATGTGGTTTCTGTGACAGAAATTCATGCTGAGCCATTGGGTGAATATGAAATTGGAGAGAATAGTGAATAGAGATAGGCTTTATCTGGCAATTTAGCCAGTAACTTATTTAAGATTACTGGCTGTCAAGTCGAAAATAGCATAACAAAATGATTTTTCTGTTTTTTTATAAGCATTCAACTTTTGTCATTGAAATGCTGTACCCCTTTACCGTTTTTTTCAGTCGTTTTTTAACATATACCTCCCGTGTTATTACTGAATACTGTGTGCATCAGAAGTAAATCTAATTTGGTGTCTGAGAGGAATCTTTCATCTTTTATCTTGCAGCGAGTCGATGAATTATCCAGCTCGTGGCAGATGAAGTTATGGATATGCTTGAAACGTGGACCGTAATCCGTTTCGCTGGCGTTGCGTTTGATAGTAAGTAGAGTTTGTATTTCTCGCATCAGATCTGCATTTTCGACAGTTGCGGCTAGTAAGGCATCGAAGCGCATTGGTGGTGCACCTTTACCTGCTTCTATCCAACGAACAGCCAGCAAGGGGCGCAGTACATAGAGGTATTTTTTCAGCCGTATTTCTTTACCTTGCAGATGACCCCGAAAATTTTTTTTCGCCATGGATAGATAGTGATATCGCGCTCTGTTGTTGGAAAAGTAGTCTGGTAGTAGGGCGCGTAGCGCCGTCATAAATTCCACGTCTTCACAGTAAACCACGGGTGAATCTGTCCATTCCATCAATGTTGGGTTGGCCCGTTTCAGTAGCCCCAGAGTTTTGCGCAGTTCCCAGCCAGAGATATCCAGTTCGTCGTTGATCGGTAATTCGATCACATCGCGTGGTGGGTCTACGCGTAAATACCACGACGGATCATGTACATAAATAAAACGTACGTCGTAGTCACTGTTTGTTGAAGCAAATCCCCAACCACGGCTACCCGATTCACAGGCATAAAGTATCCGTATTTGCTGTTCTGTTTCAAGTTGCGCCAACTTTTGGCGTATGTGTTGTTTCATAGTGTCACTGACGCCGCATTTTTCTTTCATATTTGTTATCCTTTTACGCAAACTACTTGACGCAGGGTGTGAACGATTTCTACCAGTGAAGACTGAGCCGCCATTACTGCCTCAATGTCTTTGTAGGCCATTGGGATTTCGTCGATTACGTCGCTATCCTTACGGCATTCCACGTGGGCCGTGGCGCGTTTCTGATCCTCTATTGTGAAACGCTTTTTTGCTGCCGTGCGGCTTAATACCCGTCCGGCGCCGTGACTGCATGAACAGAAACTCTCTTTATTCCCCAGACCACGGACGATAAAGCTTTTCGCGCCCATTGAACCAGGAATGATACCCATCACTCCTTTGTGTGCGGCCACTGCACCTTTGCGTGTTACCAGCACGTTTTGACCAAAGTGCTGCTCTTGCTGCACATAATTGTGGTGGCAGTTAACAGCTTCTGTCATGGCAGTGAAGGGCTTTGTAATCACTGTAGCCAGTGCTGTTAGCGTATGTTGCATCATGACTTCACGATTATGACGGGCGAAGTTTTGTGCCCAACTGACCGCCTCCATGTAGTCCCTAAAGTGGCGGCTACCTTCTTCAAAATAAGCCAAATTACGATCAGGCAGATTAGTGATGTGCTGTTTCATATCCTGCTGAGCGAGGGTAATAAATAGATGACCAATGGCATTACCGATGCCACGCGAACCGCTGTGTAGCATTACCCATACTTGATCAGATTCATCCAGACACAGTTCGATAAAGTGATTACCGGTACCTAGCGTACCTAGGTGCTGATAATTGTTGGTTTTCAGGAGCTGCGGGTATTTATCGGTCAGGCGTTTAAACCCAGGCTGTAACATATTCCAATGATGGTTGACAGTTGCTGGCGGTTTCTGCCAGGAACCTTTATCGTGACCAGTGCGGTTTACCGTACGACCATGTGGTACGGCGATTTCAATCGCTCGGCGGATGGCATACAGATTGTCTGGTAAGTCACGGGTATTTAATGAGGTACGTACAGCCATCATACCACAGCCGATATCTACCCCCACGGCTGCGGGAATAATTGCTCTATGTGTTGGGATTACGCTGCCGATAGTTGAGCCTTTGCCGAGATGGACGTCAGGCATTACTGCCAAATGGCTAAATATGAAAGGCATTTTTGCCGTGTTTAATAACTGCTCACGAGCTTCTGCTTCGACGGGTACGCCATGAGTCCACATTTTTATTGGTACACTGTTTGGTGCAGTGATCAACTCGTAATCATTTGTTTTCACGCTTCTCTCCTTGTTATTTACTCGTTACTATTACCATGGTTAAGCCCGTCCGGTTAGGCTTTTTAATTTGCCATTCTTTATCGTGGAGAGCGATATGAGTTACCTTCACGTACTACGTGTACGTTTCGCTGTGTGCTCCTGTGCTCACTGTTCATTCATAAGAATGGCTTGTAATAATAACGTTTGTTAAATAGGTAGTTAGAATGATTAGTCTTTTTCCCTTATTTAATCAACTCTTCTGTATTTATTTCCTCATAGAAAGTTAAAAAAGAGTATAAAGAGCAGATTTTTTTATTTGCAATACTATTGTATCTGATGAATATTGCAAATTTTTAATATTGTTGTCTTGCTGAGTAATATTGAAATTGTGATGTCAATCTATATACAAAGGTATTTTTAAGAATTAATATTAATTTGTAAGTGATTTTTTGATTTAATGAGTGATTGTAAAGTTAATAAAAGATTTTTATACAATGATATTGTTTAAATATTATGTGTTAATGTTATTAAATTAGATGGAAATATATGCTGAATTATTGTGTGAGTACAGAATGATTTAATATTTTTTAAATGAATAATATTATCTATTTTGGGACAAGGTAATCCTGTGGTTAATAAGCACCTTTGCGCTAATTCTTTATTTTCAGACGTAACGATACCCAATGTGATGAATGAATGCAGTTAAGTAATTCCTTTGCTCTTGGAATCGCTGTAATATTATCTGTGTTATCAATTTCTTTTCTTTCTATGAATTTGGATATTCTATAACGGGAAGGAGAGTCACCTAAAAAATGAGTAACGGTTTCAGATGTTCTTCTACCATATGCAAACTCTATGACATCGTTGAAATTTAAGTGATATTTTTGAGAAAAATCTAACCCTGTTTCCTGAACAGCTTCCGTAGAATCAATAAAAGTTCCATCTATATCGAATAGAAAGCCAGTTAATGTGCGATACATATTAAGATTCCTTTTTGGCGTGAAAATATTATTTGAGCCAATTAATATCAGACATGATGAATGATGTGTCTAAAAATCTATAGTCATTTTCTGAAAAATAAATGAATTTAGTTGATAAAAATCCTAGGGTCACTATTAACTGATTTAAGTCTAAAAGGAAATTACTATGCAATTTGTTTAATGCTGTATTTATACCTGTTATCTTTCAAGTTGCCTCTTTGTTGGCTGTACTCACTCACCCCGGTCACATCGTTCTCTATGACATAGTTATCTATGCTCCCGAGGATTCGCTCCCTTGCCGTCGCGATCCATCTTGAAATTTATTGGGTATATAGGGGGCTTAATATGAATCTGATTAAATATTAAATCTGTTAACTCATAGAAGTAATAACTTGATGTTATGAATACATTAAAAAGATTAGCAGGGTCTGAAAATAATTTAAAATTACTCCTGTTAACTAAAAAATTCTCTGCTGTGCCAGACGGATAATATATTCTCTGATGCAACAATAAAATCAGGGTGTACTTGACCACAGAACCATTGTAAAAAATCTGCACTATGTTTTATGTCAACTTTTGAAATTATTATGCTCTTGAGGAAAGACGGTATAAATATAGTATTGTATCCTAATTCTTTTGCTGAAAAATAGTGCATTGGTAAAAATAGATTTACATGAATTTATATCGTAAGGATTAATTAAGTTGATACCAATGTCATTAAGAAGATTTAAAGCTAGCGCCGTGATCTTAACTTTCTTTGATTCCGCTGACTTTCTAATTAACCTTATATCTTAATTATCACAGTTGTAACAAACGGCAATTTTGGTTGAATCACTAAAAGCGATCCCTTGGGTTTCAGCCTTGCGTAACGAAAAAAAGCGCATAGAGGAATGAGCGCTCTTTGCTTCAAGGTTAACATACGGGTATCGCTGACTCAGGCACTTAGTTCCCTTCTTAAGCAAATCTCAGGTTAAATTAAGGTCAATACTTTTGTTTTGTTAATCTCAATTTTATTTCATATTCTCAAATTTAATCCTCATTAATACTTGCCAACGTACTTCCTGCCTGTTGATAAGATCCTTCTTTTACATGGATATGAATTTCCCCAGAACGATGTGCGGTCAGTTGTGTTTCCATCTTCATTGCTTCCATCACCGCAATGACGTCACCTTGTTTAATTTCATCACCTTCCTGTACATACCAAGATTGTAAAATGCCGGATATTGGAGCGGGTACCTGATTAGGTGTGGTGATTGTTTCTTCAGTGGCACTATTGGCGTTTTTAGTCATCGAATTCTGTTCAGGATTGGACAATGAAAGTCCTCTCAATAATTCGGTAGATAGCCCCAATTGATGACGACGGCCATCAATTTCGATAAAAGTACGGGTTACTTTTTCTTGATGATGATTTTCCTGACGCGGAGATATTTTTACTTGGTTGATAAAGTCAGTTTCGATCCAACGTGTATGGACCTTGAATGTATCATCAGAAATAAAATCGGGATGCTGCATGACGGCTTGATGAAAAGGTAGTACTGAGGCGACGCCTTCAATGTTGAATTCCTGTAATGCGCGTCGCGCCCGGGCAATGGCTTGTTGGCGAGTTTTTCCGGTGACGATCAACTTAGCCATCAGGGAATCAAAGGTGCTTGGGATCACGGAACTCGTTACAACACCAGAATCCAATCTTATTCCAGGACCAGAAGGTGGAGAAAATAGAGTCACTGTTCCTGGTGTGGGCAAAAATCCTTTACCTGCATCCTCTGCGTTAATACGAAATTCAAAAGAGTGTCCTGAAGGAATTGGTGTTGTTGTTAATGATAAAGGCTTACCTTCGGCAATCCGAAATTGCTCGATTACAATGTCGATACCCGTTGTTTCTTCGGTGATAGGGTGCTCAACTTGCAAGCGAGTATTGACTTCTAGAAAGGAAATGGTCCCATCAGCACTGAGCAGAAACTCTACCGTACCCGCTCCGGTGTAATGGGCTTCAGCACAAATATCCCGGGCTGCCTGGTGGATACGTTGGCGCTGATTATCGGTCAGAAATGGGGCCGGTGCTTCTTCCACCAGCTTTTGATTGCGTCGTTGTAGTGAACAATCACGTGTGCCAAGTATGACGACATTGCCGTGCTTATCAGCCAGAACTTGAGCTTCAATATGACGAGGCTTATCCAGAAACTGTTCAATGAAACATTCCCCACGTCCAAAGGCAACGGTTGCTTCACGAACAGCTGAATTGTAGAGTTCGGTCACTTCATCCAGACGCCATGCCACTTTCATGCCCCGTCCACCACCGCCATATGCCGCTTTGATTGCGATTGGCAGACCATATTTTTCAGCAAACGTCAGGGCTTCCTCTGCATTTTCTACCGGTTCTTCTGTACCTGAAACCAGTGGTGCACCTACACGTTGGGCGATTTTACGCGCTTTTACCTTGTCACCAAGAATATCGATTGTCTCTGGTTCAGGACCAATCCAGATTAACCCGGCGTCAATGACGGCGCGGGCAAATTCTGCCCGTTCGGACAAAAATCCATACCCCGGATGTACCATGCTGACACCTGAACGTTTAGCGATATCCAGTAGTTGGGAAATATTAAGATAAGTCTCTGCGGGGCTGTTTCCCCCCAGACCATAAGCTTCATCAGCCAACTGTACGTGTTGTGCATTGATATCTGAATCCGCATAAACGGCAATGGATTGTAAGCCATAATCTCGGCAGGCACGGATGATACGGACTGCAATTTCACCACGGTTGGCGATCAGAATTTTCTTCATTGGGTTATCCTTATTATTCATGAGTAGTCAGCGCTTCCTGTATTTCGTGAAATTCATTAATTGGATGGAAGCGGATATAGGCATTGATAGGAATTTGTCCGGCAAGATCAAGATGATAGCTAGCGACTGAGCCAATAACAGGATAACCGCCGGTCAAGGGATGATCCGCCAGAAACAGAACCGGTTGCCCATTGGCAGGAACTTGGATAGCTCCGACAGCAGTTCCTTCACTGGGTAACTCTGCATGGTTGCAACGTGATAACGGTGTGTCTCCATTTAGGCGAATCCCAACCCGATTAGATTGTGGTGTGACTCGCCAGAGCTGATTTTGTAACAGAGATAGCGCTTCTTCTGTGAACCAGTCAGTCCGAGGACCCAGAATAATATCCAGTGTGACGATGTCGTCAGGGGCAGGCATATTAAAAGCCGGGCTTTCATTCATGGATACTGCGGAACTGCGCGTGACGGAAAGAATATTCAGCAGATCGCCTGTAACAACTGGCTTGGGGCCAATATGTGCCAGCGTATCGTAAGATCGGCTGGAAAGAATAGGTTGCTGCGCAAAACCTCCACGTACTGCCAGATAAGAACGCACCCCCGCTTTGGGCGCTCCTAATGTCACTTTATCCCCTTCACTGAGATCAACAGGTTGGTAGCTATCTGCTTGAAACTTCTGGCCAGATGCCGTTTGGATAACGATAGGACAATCAGCCCCAGTGACCGAGATAATAACGTTGCCATGGGAGATGAAGCTTAATCCACCTTCCGCAATTTCCAGACATGCGCTATCGGAAGGATTACCGACGATACGATTTGCACTTCGCAGCGCTGTTTTATCCAGTGCACCCGCCGCGGAAATTCCTAAACCAGCCTGCCCGGAACGGCCTAAATCCTGAAAAAGCGTTTGTATTCCGGTTGATAAGATTGCCAGAGATAGGTGTTTATCAACCGGTGAAGAGATGACATCTGCGGGAGCAATTAGGCTTTCAGGCTTGGTAATGGTGACTGTTGTGCCTTTGCCTTTATCTCTGAAACGTACCCGAAAGCCCGGTTGTAATAGGGAAGGGGGATTGCGTGAGAGATCCCACATGCGTTCTGGCGTGATGCCGATGATTTGCCATCCCCCGGGGCTGGCTTGTGGATATATACCACTAAATTCTCCTGCTAGCCCTACCGATCCGGCAGAGATACGAGCACGTGGGGTCATCCGGCGGGGAACCCGCAAAACATCAGAATTTGCCACTAAATAAGCAAATCCGGGAGCGAAACCCGTAAAAGCAACGGTATATTCATTTTCTGTATGCCGTTTAATGACTTCTTTAATGGTTATCCCGAGGAGATCCGCCACTTCAGTCAGATCTTCGCCAGTGTAATGCACAGAAATTTCAACGAGTTTGCCTGTTGTTCTATCGCGTGTATCCAGGTTACGACTGTTGATTTCTCTGGCAAGTTGACTGGCGGTAATAATATTAGGACGAAACTGGATCAGCAGTGTTCTGGCGGCTGGAATAATTTCTTCTACTCCTGAAATTGGGCTGGCGTTAAGTGAATCAAATAAAGCCAGTGTTTTATCCAAATCGTAAAGTTCAACAATAATGGTATTCAAATTAACCGGTAGAAAACGCACGGAATACTCCTGGATATCAAACTGCATTGAAATAAGCATGTATACCCTTCATCTTTTAAGCTGCTGCTTTGTTGGCTGTGTTCACTTGCCGCCACACTGCAACTTGAAATCTATTGGGTATAAAACGGTGCGTGATGCTATGACGACTGCTTACTAGTTTGAATAAAAGGCTGTACGGTGATACCGGCTTGTTGTAGCGTCATTTTCACCTGACGGGCCATTTCTACAGCACCGGGGCTGTCACCATGAACACAGATGGAATCCGCCTGAATGCGTGTAAAGCTGCCATCAATCGCTTCAACACCACCTTCTGTCACCAGTTGCAACATTCGTTGAGCGACCACATTGGCATCATGCAATACCGCCCCTTTTTCCCGCCGAGAAACTAGCGTGCCTTGTGGGGTATAAGCTCTATCGGCAAAAGCTTCGGCAATGGTAGACAAGCCTTTTTCCCTTGCCAGATCCAATATTTTTGAGCCTGCTAACCCAACCAGTGTCAGGCTGGCATCTACTTCACGAATCGCGGTAATAACTGCAAGTGCTTGGTATTCATCATCGGCAATGGTGTTATATAAGGCACCGTGAGGTTTAACGTAACTTACGCGGGTTCCGGCGGCGGCGGCCAGCCCTTTTAGAGCGCCGATTTGATAGATAACATCGGCGGTTAGCTCATTGTTGGCAATATCCATATTACGGCGGCCAAATCCGACAAGATCGGGATAAGACACATGAGCACCAATAACGACCTGATTTTTATGGGCCGCTTTTAGGGTTTGAAGAATTCCGGCGGGATCTCCTGCATGAAATCCACACGCTACATTGGCACTGGTGACAATGCTCAGCATTGCATTATCGTCACCCATCTTCCATTGACCAAAGCCTTCACCAAGATCGCTATTTAAATCGATAGTTTTCATCGTTATTGTCTTCCTCAAGCTGTTTTCAGAAATGAAAAGATAGGTTCTATAGAGATAAACCCCATGTACCAGGTCAGTGCGCAGGTCATTGCTCCCAGCCATAACAACCAGCGCGGGTAGTGATAGCCCTGCATCAGGTCTGCTCGACACCAGCCGACATAAATAAAAATAGTTAGTCCGATAGGGAGGATCAGCCCATTAAAGCCACCGGCAAAAACCAATAGAGCAGCGGGAGGTGTTCCTAAAACAATATAGATCAGGAGGGAGATGGCGATAAATATAATGGTTGCAATATTGCGCTTACGTTCAGTGAATTTTTGACTAAATACGGTAATAAAGGAAATAGAAGTGTAAGCGGCACCGATCACACTGGTGATAGCGGCTGCCCAAAGGATTAAGCCAAAAATACGTAAACCAAATTGCCCGGCTGCGGCCTGAAATGCTTGTGATGCCGGGTTTGCATCTTTGCTGGAAATATCGATTACCACGCCGCTGGCAACTACGCCAAGAATGGCGAGGAACAGGATGTAACGCATCAGGCCAACCACCAGAATACCGTTGGTTGCTGCACGGGAAACTGCCTGAATATTTTCAATTCCGGCAACACCTTTATCCAATAAACGGTGCGCCCCGGCATAACAGATATAACCGCCAACCGTGCCGCCAACAATCGTGGTGATAGTGGCAAAATTAATATTGTCAGGTAAAACGGTTTGCCGTAATGCTTCGCCGAGCGGAGGGTTGGAGACATAAGCAACAAACAATGTCAGGGTGATCATAGCAACGCCCAGAACGATGATAATACGATCGAGGGCAATACCTGCACGTTGGGATGAGAAGATAAAAATAGCCATGATCGCGCTCAATAACCCTCCCCACTTAGGTTCTAGCCCGATTAAGGCATTTAGTCCCAAGCCGGAACCGGCAATATTGCCGATGTTAAAAACCAAGCCCCCAAATATCACTAATATCGCCAACAGATAGCCGCTGCCGGGTATTGCCGTGTTGGCAATATCCGCAGCCCGCATCCGGGTTAAAATCACAATACGCCAGATGTTCTGTTGTACAAAAAAATCAATCACGATAGACGCCAGAATGCCAAACGCGAAGGATGCGCCCATAGTTGCAGTAAATGTTGCGGTTTGAGTAATAAATCCAGGGCCAATTGCAGATGTTGCCATCAGGAAAATGGCTGCGATTAATGATGAGCGTCGAGTCTTCACAAAATTAATGGCTTTCGGTGTCGCCATAGATTGTACTCCTGTGTATGTGTAGTAGAGAAAGGATTAAATGGAGAAATAGGGTAATGATTTATTGATTCTATTTATGGCGCCCCTTCAATTGTAGAAAGAAATATCTTCTACCTGACGGCTATCTCTCAATTTGCAATAACATTGTTTATCCTAGACTCACTCTGCTCAAAATAATCCACGGAATTAGATAATAAAATATGATATAAATCACAAAATAAAACAAAAAATAAAATCATACCTAAATCATTAACGTTGTTTATTAAGTCACTAAAAGTAATACGTTTGTTTTTATTATTTTTAATAAAATGATAAAAGTGTAATTCATTGTTTTTATCCATTTCTTAATCAAAACTCCCATTGAGTTACCGGGTTGATAATCACTCACTTCTGACATAAAAAATGGCTTTTTGAAGCCGACGGATTTTTCAGATTCAGCCGGCGCGAAACTTTAACTTTCCCATTTTTATTAAACTGATATTCAGGTTTTCTTGTTTTTCATTTTCCTGTGTTTGGTTTTTTAGCTTTAAAACCAAAAAGGGTGGTAGATTCGTTAATGGTATTAAGAACAAACCCCACTTCTTTAATCATCTTTCATGTTGTTAAATGTTTTATACCTGTTATCTTTCAAGTTGCCTCTTTGTTGGCTGCACTCACTTACCCCGGTCACATCGTTCTCTATGACATCGTTATCTCTGCTCCCGGGGATTCGCTCCCTTGCCGTCGCGATCCATCTTGAAATCTATTGGGTATAATATCATCTCATATTTTTGTTATTGGGTTAACGCTGTCATTTTGTCATCTGATTAATCGATTTAAAGTCCGTTTTTACTGATGTTTTCTCTTTCAATATCAGTATCGCATCGGATTTTTTTACTTGCTTTAAAAAATGCTTAATTACTTTTTTTACTTTTGATGATTAAAGTTTTTACCTGTTTTTTCGTGGTATGCTTGGCCTCTTTTCCAGCTTTTAAAACCATACTGACAGACAAAAAGCGGCTTTTCTTAACACCTGTATTTATCATTGGTGAAAACTTAGCAGTGATAGTCAAAGCGTTAAAAGTCAGCAATATGAAGGATGGTTTATGGATTAAAACCATCCTTTAAGCTGGAAAGAATAACGCCTGCGCAGGAGAAATAGACGTTACGGCATTTAGTTTCTGGCCGTTCCTGCTTTTTTACGGCATCTATCCACATCTTTCAACAATTGGTTGACATGATCATCATCGAACATGATTTCCAATGTGGTATTCAATTTACGTCGCCAGTTAGGGTATTCCATTATCGTGCCTGGAACATTGACAGGTTTATCCATATCCAGCCAATCTTCGGGTTGCAACCCCAGCAGAGAGCAAGTGCTATGAGAAATATAACGATGTAATCCCTGATTTATCGCGGGTGACATTGCTACTTCTTTTGCAATGTGGCCGATGTGTTCGGGGATATAGCTGTAGCGATGTAAGCCTTCTAATAACCCTTGTTTGCTGGCGTGACGTTCGGTATATAACTCTTGAAGCAGGTCTTTATCTGGGTATAACTTGAGAGATTCCCCAAGTGTCAAATCGTCGCTTTGCCAGAATCCACGCAAAGTAGGTAAATCATGAGTGGTTATGGTCGCCATTGCTTGTGTCGGGTAATTCTCAGGTGCGCGGTATTCCCCATTGTCATGACGCTCAAAGTAGAACACTTTATAAGAATAAACGCCGCTGTCGCGCAATTTGCCCACAATTTCTTCCGGCACGATACCCAAGTCTTCGCCAATGATCATACAGCGATGGCGTTGACTTTCCAGAGCCAGAATTGCCATCAGATCATCAACTGGGTAGTGTACATATGCCCCTTTGTCAGCAGTTTCACCATAGGGAATCCACCAAAGCCTGAGCATCGACATAACATGGTCAATGCGTAGCGCGCCGCAGTAGGTCATATTTGTGCGTAGCAAATTAATGAAAGGTTGGTAAGACTGGGTTTGCAAAACATGAGGATTCATCGGGGGTAGGCCCCAGTTTTGACCCAGTGGTCCCAGAGCATCTGGTGGCGCTCCCACGGATGCTTTGGTGCAGTAGACAGCCCGATTGCACCAGGTTTCTGCTCCTCCTTCGGCTACGCCAACGGCCAAATCGCGGTAAAGTCCAATCGGCATTTCACTTGCTTGGCTCTGTGCAAAGCAGTCTGCCAGTTGAGTATCGGCCAGCCACTGTAGCCAGAGAAAGAATCCCACTTCCTGCGCATGAGACTGGCAAAACGCTTGTACGGCTTCGTTGTGTGGGTTGTTGTACTTTTCCGGCCACGCTGGCCAGCCCCAACAGGCACTATCTTTAGCGTATAGCTGGTAGTGCAGGGCATCATAGACTCCCTGATAATAAAGACATTTTCCGCCTTGAATAATAAATTGGCGAAAGGACCCCTGCTGAGAATCAAGTTCTGGACGGGTATTGAACTGTTGATATGCCAGACGCAGCGCTGCTATCTTCAACGCCATAACGGTGGTGTAATCCACCCATTCCGTGTTGCGGGCATGTCGTAACATGTTCTGTGTTGTTTGTGTTTGCCACCATCTCTGTGCTTCTTCACTACATTTAAAATCCTCAACCTGATTAACATCAATATAAATGATATTGAGCCAATTGCGTGAAGAAGGACTGTAGGGACTGGCGCTTTCTGGCATGGCTGGATACAGGGCATGCAACGGATTCAGCCCGATGAAGGAACCACCTCGTGTCGCGACTTCTTTTAGCATATATTTCAGGTCGCCAAAATCCCCGATTCCCCAATTGGTTTCTGAACGCAGAGTATAGAGTTGTACGCAGGCACCCCAGAGTTTTTCTCCCTTTAATAGGGAATCTGGCTCATAACAGCGTTTTGGGGCCACGATAATCTGCATAGACCAACATTGGCTTCCTTGCGTCAGAGTGAGGTGATGGTATCCCAGAGCAAGGGTATTAGGGAGTGTCAGTTTATGGCTGCAATGCCCCTGAAACTCTTCCCCTTGTTCTGTTTGTATCTGCCATTGGTAGTGTTCTTTGTCTTTCAGGGTGACAGTGAAGTCTTGACCTTGAGTAAAAACTTTTACTGTCGGAATGGGAGAAACCGGCGCACTGGTCGGTTTGTTTACACTTATAGCCTCCAGCAAGCGATGACGGGTTTCCGTTGGAATCGCTTGTGGCTTTCCATAAGCATTAATATAGCTGGCGACAATGCCAGCCTCGGTCGCTAAATGATCGAGGCTTTTCTCCTCCATGATTTTTCCTTATCTCTTTGCTTGCCAGATACGTTGCTGATAATCACGGATTGTTCGGTCAGAGCTGAACATGCCCATCCGAGCAGTATTCAGAATAGCGCTACGTGTCCAGCTTTTAGTGTCGCGGTACAAGGTATCGATCCGTTTATGCGCCTCGCAGTATGAGGCAAAATCGGCCAGTACCAGATAAGGGTCGCCTCCATCAATTAGGCTGTGTAATAGCATGTCAAATGCGTGTTTATCGCTGTAGCTGTATTCCCCATTAGCCAGCGATTTGAGTATGTTGTCTAAGTGCTGATTTTCCTTAAGTAACTTCAATGGATCGTAACCGGTAGCTTTCAACGCTTTCACTTCTTCTACGGTGTGCCCGAAGATGAAAATGTTGTCGTCTCCTACCTGTTCGGCAATTTCAACATTTGCTCCGTCTAATGTACCAATAGTCAATGCTCCATTCAGTGCCAGTTTCATGTTGCCAGTACCGGAAGCTTCTTTGCCGGCAGTGGAGATTTGTTCTGAAACGTCAGCTGCTGGGATCATCAGCTCTGCGACGGAAACTTTGTAATCGGGGATGAAGGCGATCTTGATGCGATCCTGGACAATCGGATCGTTGTTAATTTTTTCTGCGGCTTGATTGATCGCAGAGATAATATTTTTTGCCAGATAGTAACCTGGCGCTGCTTTTGCACCGAACAGGAACACACGTGGCACGATATCCAAAGATGGATTTTCTTGAATTTGTTTATAGAGTGACAGGATGTGTAGAAGGTTCAGATGCTGACGTTTATATTCGTGCAACCGTTTAATTTGTATATCAAAAATGGCATTCGGGTCTAGCTTAAGCCCCATCACTTTATTCACATAATTGGACAGACGGACCTTGTTGTCCCGCTTGATTGCCCGGTACTCGTCACAAAAAGCAGAGTCATCTGCATAGGGTTCAAGTAATGTAAGCATATCTAGGTCGTTAATCCATTCACGGTTAAGTGTACGATCAATCAGTCCCGACAGCGCAGGATTACATTGCTTGAGCCAACGACGTGGTGTAACGCCATTCGTTACGTTATGAAACTTGTTTGGCCACAGTTGATGATATTCTGGGAAAAGATCTTTAACCACCAGCGCTGAGTGTAGTGCAGCGACCCCGTTCACGGCAAAGCAAGCGACGACACAAAGATTAGCCATTCGCACCTGATGGTTATAATGTACCGCTAATTTTTCCCATATTGCTTGATTGTCTGGCCAGGTTTGTTCCACTTGCTTTTTGAAGCGAAGGTTGATTTCTTGAATAATGCTGTAATGGCGCGGTAGCAAATAACTCACCAGATGCTCGTCCCAACATTCCAGACCTTCTGGCATCAGGGTGTGGTTGGTATAGGCGAAAGTATGGCTAGTTATCTCCCATGCCGTTTCCCAACTCATCTGGTGTTTATCCAGTAGGATGCGCATCATTTCAGGAATGGCAATTGTTGGATGGGTGTCGTTAAGCTGGATAACTTCATATTTAGGTAGATCTTCTATTTTGCGGCCTGCCAGATGATGGCGGCGCAGAATATCTGCTACAGAGCAGGCACACTGGAAATACTGTTGCATTAAGCGCAGACGCTTGCCGTCTTGATGATTATCATTCGGGTAGAGAACTTTCGTCAGCTTGGCGGCCTCAACACCTTGCTGTTCCGCTTTCAGGAACTGCCCGTCGTTGAATTGGGAGAGATCAAATGGAGAGGCATGTGTTGCTTGCCACAGGCGCAGTGGTTGGGTAACGTTGTTGCGGTAACCAATAATCGGTAGATCCCAGGCTTGCCCAATTAAGGTAAATTCAGGAATCCAGGTTTCGCGCCCATCAGCGGTTTTAACGACGTTGCCACCAATATTAACTTCAACATCCAACTGGGCATTGTGGCGGAACCAAGGATAGGATTCTCTCTCCCAGTTGTCTGGTTTTTCAATCTGCTGTCCTTGCTCAAAAGATTGGCGGAATAGGCCGTATTGATAATTCAGACCATAACCCATTGCTGGCTGATTAACCGTTGCCATAGAGTCGAGAAAACAGGCGGCAAGTCGTCCTAGTCCGCCGTTGCCTAATGCGGGGTCTGTTTCCTGTTCCAGAAGATCGCTCAGGACGATATTTTCTTCTGCCAAGTAATCCTGAATGTCTTCATACCAACCAAGGTTAAGCAGATTGTTTGCGGTCAAACGACCAATCAGAAACTCCATAGAGATGTAGTTCACATGGCGTTGTTGGTCGGAATGATTGATGACAGGGCATGCAGGCAACAGCTCTGACAGGGCCGTACTAACGGCTTGCCACCACTGATGCTGAGTCATTTCCTGTGCTGAACCGAGGCCAAAGCGCTGCCATTGACGTGTCAGCGCAGCTTGAAACTGGGCTTTATCTAATCTGGACTGTTGCATGGAGTCTTCATCCTGTAGCTGAAAAGGAAAATTTAGGCACTATGCTGAATGCTCTCAGGATCTAAGGCATCATCCTGGAGAGGTATTAGTCAGGGAGGAGTAAAAGGGCGTAGCGTAGTCAGTAATCATATTTTGCTTCATTTTTTCGTCTATTAAATCCACTTTCTGCCTAGGGAGCTATGCGTTAATTTGCTAGTCGCTTCCACAACTTATCTGTGGAAAATGGAATTTGCTGTTCAAGAATGTGATAGGGCGCGCAACTTAATACTATGGAGGGCGCAAACCTGTTTGCAAAGGCTGTGTATTTCACTAAATTTGGTTGGGCTGATTAATGGCATTATTACGAGCCGTGAAATAAATTATCTCATAATCATTACACACGGTTTCAGCACAAGGTTTTACTTATTGCTTCTTATTGGGCACGGAAATCAATGCTTATCCCATCAAAACTGAGTCGACCTGTTCGTCTGAATAATACGGTCTTGCGTAAGCGTCTGTTAATCAGACTGAATGAGTCGTCTAGCTATCGTCTTGTGCTAATAACTAGTCCCGCTGGTTACGGCAAAACTACATTAGTCTCTCAGTGGGCGGCCGGACAGGATAATCTGGGATGGTATTCTTTGGATGAAAGTGATAACCAACCGGAACGTTTTGCTAGTTATCTTATCGCGGCGTTACAACAAGCTACGCAGGGGCACTGCGTCAAAAGTGAAGTGCTGGCCCAAAAACACCAATATGCCAATTTACCTGCTCTCTTTGCGCAATTGTTTATTGAACTCAATGAGTGGCGGCGTCCGATTTTTCTGGTGATTGATGATTATCATCTGATTATGAATAACGTTATTCATGAGGCCATGAGGTTTTTCCTACGTCATCAGCCTGAGAATCTGACTTTAACGATCTTATCGCGTAATTTGCCTGTTCTTGGGATTGCCAATCTGCGCGTGCGTGAGCAGTTGCTAGAAATCGACAGTCAGCAACTGGCTTTTGACCATCAAGAAACTCAGCAATTTTTTGACAAGCGTTTGACTACATCACTTGGCGCCGATGACTGTAAACGTCTATGCAACGAAGTGGCTGGTTGGGCAACGGCGCTTCAACTTATTGCTCTTTCAGCGCGGCAGTCATGTGATGCTGCTGAACTGTCAGCTAAGCGCTTGTCGGGCATTAACGCCAGCCATCTTTCCGACTATTTGGTAGATGAAGTACTGAATCAGGTCGATGAGTCAACGCGTGAGTTTTTGTTGCGTAGCTCTATCTTGCGCTCTATGAATGATGGCTTGATTGTTCGCCTTACCGGTGAAGAGAATGGTCAGCAACGTCTCGAAGAAACCGAACGTCAGGGGCTGTTTATCCAACGGATGGATGACTCTGGCGAATGGTTTCGCTTTCATCCTCTTTTTGCCTCATTTTTACGTCAACGCTGTCAGTGGGAAATGGCGTTGCAATTGTCGGAGTTGCATCGTGCTGCCGCAGAAGGTTGGTTGGTTCAGGGATATCCGGGTGAGGCTATTCATCATGCGCTGGCTGCGGGCGATACTGCCATGTTACGTGATATTTTGTTGCAACATGCTTGGGCGTTGTTTAACCACAGTGAGCTATCTCTGCTGGAAGAGTGCATGAATGCGCTGCCTTATGAGCAATTGTTGGAGAGTCCGCGTCTGGTGTTGCTTCAGGCTTGGCTGGCTCAAAGCCAGCACCGTTACTCAGAAGTCAATACACTGTTGAACCAGGCGGAACAGGCACTGCAACAGAAACAAATTGCTATTGAGCCGGATCTATTGGCTGAGTTCGACGCTCTGCGGGCTCAGGTGGCGATCAATAGTGGCAAGCCGGAGGTGGCTGATAAGCTGGCAAAAAAAGCCTTGGCGACACTGCTTCCTCAGAATGAATACAGTCGTATTGTTGCGACCTCAGTGGAAGGTGAAGTATTACATTGTAGAGGTGAACTGGCTGACGCGTTGATGCGAATGCAACAAACTGAGCAGCTCGCACGCTGCTGCCACGTTCACCACTATACTTTGTGGGCACTTTTACAGCAAAGTGAGATTTTACTGGCCCAGGGGTATTTGCAGACGGCTTATGAAACGCAGAACAAGGCATTTGAATTGATTCGGGAACAGCATCTGGAACAGCTTCCGATGCATGAATTCCTGTTACGTATCCGCTCACAACTTTTGTGGTGCTGGTCCCGTCTTGATGAAGCTGAAGAGGCAGCACGTCGTGGTTTGGACGTGTTGGCTAACTTCCAACCTCAACAGCAGTTACAGTGCTTAACACAACTGGCTAAATGTTCTTTGACCCGAGGAGATATTGATAATGCCCGGCGTTATCTGGCCCGTTGTGAAAACTTATTGAATAATGGGCAATATCACAGAGACTGGCGAACAAATACTGACAAACTACGAGTCATTATTTGGCAGAATATGGAAGATAAAAGCGCCGCTATTCGGTGGTTGGCACAGACCGAGCGACCAGAAAGTGTGAATAACCATTTTAATCAGGGTCAGTGGCGTAATATTGCCCGTACTCAGATCCTGCTTGGTTTGTATGATGAAGCCGAACCCATTTTGGATACACTGAATCAGCATGCCAGGAAATTGCAACTAATAAGCGATCTGAACCGAAATCTACTGTTATGTAATTTGCTTTACTGGCACACCGAGCGAAAAGGTGAAGCGCAGAGCGTTCTGATAGAAGCATTAGCTCTGGCTAACCGTACAGGATTTGTCAGCCATTTTGTGATTGAAGGTGAGTTGATGGCCCAGCAGTTACGCCAGCTTATTCAACTCAATACTCTGTCTGAACTGGAGTTGCATCGGGCGCAGCGTATTCTACGGGATATAAACCGTCAACATCGCCACAAATTTGCCCATTTTGACGAAAATTTTGTCACACAGTTGCTGACACATCCTGATGTTCCAGAACTTATTCGCAATAGTCCACTTACTCAGCGTGAGTGGCAGGTCCTGGGGCTGATTTATTCAGGTTACAGCAATGATCAGATTGCTGCGGAGTTGGATGTAGCAACGACAACCATCAAGACCCATATACGGAATCTGTATCAGAAGTTGGGGATTGCGAATCGCCAGGAGGCGATTCAGCAAGCTCAGCAACTGATGCAGATGATGGGGTTAGGTGTGTGACTCGTCACGGAACATGATTTATGAAGGGCGCAGCCGATAAGAATAGCTTACTTGGTGTGTTTTCTTCTTCCATTTTCCCAGTCATTCCGGTGTACAAAATCATTTCTCGGAGTCATTTCTGTGCGATAGATGTTAGGACTTTAGAGAGACGGTTTGTCCCTTAAGGCTACGATTGAGTGAACGTGTTGATAGAGCCAACAAGGCACCTAGTAGCATCACCAGCATCAGAGACTGTTTAGGGGAAAATGGTAGCATCATCGCTATCAACGAGATGATGGAGCCAATAGCCATTTGGATGAATCCTACTAATGCAGAAGCTATTCCCGCCTCGTCAGAATAAGGTTCCAGTGCATAGCTAGTCGCGGGTCCCATAACAAACGCGAGACCTGCGCAAGCGAAAGCAACCGGTAACATATAACTTAACCAGTGTTGGTTGACCATGTTTGGCAGCAGGTATATTCCTGAGAACAGAGATAGGCTGCCCAGTGCTATCAGAATTGAACCTAACAGCAAGCAGAAAGGGCGGCCAGCTCGATGAATGATTTTATTGGCAATTAGGAATGCGATCATAGTCCAGAGTCCGTTGCCACCAAAAATCAATGAGAATATGAGTGGTGAGATATGGCTTTCGGTCATTAGCACCGTTGGCGCAAATGAAATGTAAGTAATCACTATTCCCATGACAACAGCGTTGACTAGTGCAAAATGCATAAATCGAGTATTGCTGAGAATTTGATAATATTGTTTTAGTGGAATCCCATGAATTTGCTTGGTGTTTGCAGGGCGCGTTTCTGGCAGCCAGGTAGCAATAATAAACAATACAATAACGGAGTAGCAGACCAGAAACCAGAATGGTGCCCGCCAATTAAAAATTTCAGCTAAAAGACCACCGAGCAATGGAGCGAAAGCAGGAACAATATTCAACGTACTGTTAAGAAAACCGTAAGCTTTAGCGGCTTCGTCACCGTTCAGACGGTCGCGTACACCGCTGATGCAGACGATGCTGGTACAACAGACAGCACATCCTTGAATAATCCGCGCAGCGATAAAGACTTCGGAATGGGTTGAAAGTGCTGCGATCATAGAACCGAGGATGTATAAAGTGATACCCATTAAGGCAACAGGCCGACGGCCAAATTTGTCCACCAGTGGTCCGGCGATTAATTGCCCCAGCCCCATGATCAACAGAAATAAAGAAATCGTCGATTGAATAACTTCATTATTAACTTGAAAATCTTCAGCGATAGCAGGAATTGTAGGTAAAAACAGATCGATACCTAGTGGCCCAAAAAGTACCAGACTAAGTAGTAGTAGAATGTAATTTCGCATGTGTATTCTTTTGATATTTCAATAAATAGTGGTGGTTTTATTGGCAAATAGGCTCAGTGGAATGCATTCTTTAGCACGACCAAAGATCTTGGATATACCACACTATTGGCAAGTTATTTCAAGTTAGCGATAGGTATGTTCAAGGATCACGCACGGTACTGAACCCTTTACTTTTTTTGAGTCTGAACTTTATACGAGCTATTCTCCGGTGTAAACCAACTAGCTCGTGTGGGTATTTTTATATCGGTCGAGAGTCTGGCTATCTTCAGATAAAAAAGCACACCGTTTCTGACAAATCAGAAATGATCAGGAATCTTTTAGTACATATCATCATCTATCAGAGAATAGTCTCAGGTCATAAAATGCCCTTATCGCCTCAGCAGAGCCGTAAGATGGAAAATCTTTGGCACAGTTTCACAGGATTTTAAACATAATTTCTTGTCACTAACCCTATGAATCAGCAGTTCTGCTTGTAATTGACAATTCATTTAAAACAATAATGTATTTTATATAAAATACTTTAATTTTTTAAATGTTTTTTGGGTGTTTGTGGGTTTTTTGTTGATCTAAATTAATTTTAAGTCAATATTCTCTTACCTGTTAAAGATTATTGTGCTTTCTTATAGTTAGAAATGGTTAATTAAGGTATGACATCATGGAAAATGGAAAACGGTTTGAAGATATACTTTCTCGCTTTGTTGGAAACGGTCCTTATCTAGAAATAGATGGTGAAAAATATATTGATGCGGCTTCGGGAACATTTAACCTTCCACTTGGGTACACTAATCGCAGAATAACGGAAAAATTAAAACAGCAAATCGATAGATGTACACATCTAAGTTCTGCGTATACTCATGAAATGTCCCAATATATTTTGGAAAAATTAGTTAAACATACTCCTGAAGGCATTAATAAGATATGGTTGCGTGATGTTTCCGGTTCTGGTGCGGTTGAGTGTGCAATTCGTATTGCTCAAAAAGCGACAGGTCGGTCAGGGGTTATCTCCTTCTTTCTGGCTCATCATGGTCAATCCTTAGCCACAGCACAAATTTCTGGTAATGCTTTTAGAATTAAAGATTTCCATGTCAATATTGATGGTTCTTTAAAAGTTCCGACTCCTGCCAGTGTAATGTCTGAATTGGGGCCGAACACAGAGACAAATCAGTATTTTGACTTGGAACAATTTATCCAATTAGGGTCAAATGACAATATTGCCTGCTTAATCATTGAGCCTATCCAGGGAAATGGCGGAAATATCGTTTTTCCTGTCGATTTTTACCGTAAGATCAGAGAGATCTGCCATAAACATAATATTATTATTATCGCAGATGAAGTGCAGACCGGGTTTGGACGCACAGGGACATTTTTCGCCTCAACCGGTTATGCTAAAGAGCTACAACCAGATATTATTGTTTTCGCTAAGGGGGCTGGTGGTATAGGTATTCCTACCGGTGGTGTGCTGATGCGCAGTTCATTGGATGTCTTGGAATCATTCGAACATTCTAGTACATCAGGTGCTAATCCCCTTTCATTAACGGCTCTCAACGAAGTTATCGATATTATTGAAGACGAACATATTCTGGAGAATGTGCAGCGTAACGAAGCTTATTTGCGTGATGGTTTATTAGCATTACAACATAAATACCCAGAAATTACTGGTGTCAGGGGAATTGGTTATATGTTTGGCTTTGATACGCCATCACCGGAATTTGCAGCACAAGCGATTGCAATAGCGAATTCTCATAACTTGATTATCCGCGGTTCTCGTTATGGCAAAGGCCGTGCACTTAAAGTTCGTCCGCCGTTAATTTGTACTGAGGCACATTTAAACGAAATTCTGCATAAACTTGATCTGACTTTCACTGATCTGACTTTAGGGATGCTAGATAACAAGGAGGTAGCATAATGAAAGCACTTAAATTTAATCGCGTGTGGGATGTTGAAATTCGGGATGTTGAACCGTTACGCTGTGTTGAGCCTGATGATGTTGTCGTTGATATTGCGGTGTGTGGTGTTTGTGGTACAGATGTTGGGATTATCACTGGATCTTATCCTGTTGCCATTCCGGGAACCACTCTGGGTCATGAAACAACGGGTGTGGTCGCGCAAATAGGAAAGAGCGTGACTCGTTTTAATGTGGGTGACCGTGTTGTCATCAACCCAACCTATTCCTGTGGACACTGTCGGATGTGTGAGACAGGAAACCTAAATCATTGTGAGAAGAAATTGGGAACCGAAGCTGGAGTTTCCTATGACGGGGCATTTGCTGAGCAGTATCTGGCTAAAGAGAGTGCCCTGATAAAACTGGATGATCATGTCAGTATGGAAGAGGCATCTCTGACTGAACCACTTAGCTGTACATTGACTGGTGTTGACAAGCTGGCGATTACTCACACTAATATTCGTGCAGCGGTCACTGGGGCAGGCCCAATGGGGATGCTCTATATTTGGGCTTTACACGCCAGAGGTGTTAAGGCTTTCATGGTCGAGAAAAACGAAAGTCGTGTTCAGTTTGCCAGAGAAAATTTGCCGCCAGAATGTGAGCTGTATACTGATTTTGATGAAGCTTTAACACAACAATATGGTGACAAATCGGCGCTTATCGATCTATGTGTGGATACTACCGGTCAGTTGACTGAATATGTTTTCGAACATTTGGCACCCGGAGGGAAATTGTTGAATGTTGCACTTAAAGATAAACATGCCAATCTTGATATCCTTAAAATTGCCGATAAGAGCCTTTCTGTGATTGGTTCCATCGATTCTTTGAATAACAGTTTTGAGCGTGCTTATACCATGATCCGTGATGGTGTTATTCCCGCTGGTCGTCTGGTCAGCCAAGTTTTTGATTTTAATGATTACTTGCAGGCTTTTCTCACTGTGGGTTGTGATATTGCGCGCAAAAGCCAAAAACCACTGTTTACTCCGAACTGTAAAGTGCTTATTCGTATTTCCGATCTAAAATAATGGAATGTTTCACATGGATAGATTTAATGTGATTTTTGATATTGATGGAGTCATTGTTGACAGTGAACAGCTGCACTTTGATGTTCTTTGTGATTTGGCTCCTGATTACACAAAGCATGTACAACCCCAGCAACTAATTGGCCTGAGTTTAGCGGAAACGCTGGATTACATTGGGGTTCCAGCTCAGCAACAGAAAGCGATCACCACGCAAATTGTTGCTGTTTATAAGGATAAGCTGTCTCTAAGTTATCTTCGTCCGGGAATTTCTGAGCTGATATCGGTTTTACAACAGCACAATATCCCTTTTGGCTTTGTCTCTACTGCGCCGCGGGAAGTATGCCAGGCTAATATTGGATTATTGGAGCTGCACGAAAGCCCGGCTTTGATCTCTGGCGACGATGTTGTGAGAACGAAACCTCATCCCGATCCTTATCTTGCTATGTTGAAATTGAAGTCTATGGATGTTCATCAGACATTAGTAATTGAGGATACAGATTTAGGGATTACAGCAGCAACACAGGCGGGTATTCCCTATGTGTATGCCTGGCCTCATGCGTTATCTGTTGCAGAGCAATATCAGCAAGCAACCCGTGTTATTGGGGCGCTGACAGATATCCCCCAATTTTCTAAGATTAATTTGGCGTAACTTAATGCCCTCCATTATTAGTCATATCGGAGGGCATTTTATTTACATAGAAGGAACATGAGTTGTCTGATCAGAATATTATCTCTTTGGTAAAACAACCCATCATGGCGACACGCGCCGCTTTTTTTATTGCTGGTTTTAGCCTTGCAAGTTGGGCTCCCCTCATTCCTTTAGCTAAAGAACGCCTGCAACTTGATAATGGTGCTATGGGGCTTCTGATGCTGGCATTCGGTATTGGTTCCTTCATTATGATGCCGATGGCTGGAATGTTAGCAGCACGTTTCGGATGCCGACAAATTTTCACTTTATGTACTTTGTTGGTGTTAGTGATGTTGCCAGGGCTAAGCGTATTACCTACACCGCTGACGCTGGCTTGCGCTCTATTTATCTTTGGTGCTGGCATTGGTGCAATGGATGTCGTAGTAAATATCCATGCTGTTATGGTTGAGAAAATGGCCCAGCGGCCAATCATGTCTGGTTTTCATGCATTGTTCAGTCTGGGGGGAATAGCTGGTGCTGGCTCGGTTAGTACATTATTGTATCTGGGAGTATCACCTTTTCAGGTGACGATCATAGCGGTGCTACTTATTATTCTTTTGCTGCTGCCTGCATGGAGTGGATTATTGAACGAAGCAGAATCGGGTAATACACCATTCTTTGCTGTACCCCGTGGAATCGTTATTTTATTGGGTTTTCTCTGTTTTGTTGCCTATATTATGGAAGGATCAATGCTGGATTGGAGCGGTATATTATTAACCAGCGTGCATAATATTAGCAGCCATCAGGCCGGGATAGGTTATACCCTTTTTGCTATTGCTATGACATCCGGTCGCCTTTTAGGCGATAAAATCATTGCCCTTTATGGACACCGACGAGTTTTTATCAGCAGTGCTGTATTGGCTACTTCTGGATTTATCCTTATTTATTCAGCATCAACTGTAATGATATTAGGGCTTTCCTTCCTGATGATAGGTGCCGGATTATCCAATATTGCGCCGATGCTTTTTACCGCTTCTGGTCAACAGAAAATTATGCCTGATTCGTTAGCGGTTGCCGCAGTTTCTACAATGGGATATTCAGGGATCTTGTTGGGACCTGCAATTATTGGTGGGTTAGCACATATTGTGACATTACATGGTGCTTTTGCTTGTGTTGCTTTACTCTCTATTTCCTTATTTGCAGGAAATAAATTGATTAATTCAAGTGGAAGAGAATAGAGGAAGTTCCTATGGGTTTGTCACAATATCATTGGCTTAATGAACCATCTGATTGGCAATGTGGAAGTGATTGGCTTAATGTCACCACAGATCATAAGACCGACTTTTGGCAGCAAACATGGTATGGCTTTGAGCGTCATAATGGTCATGTTTTTGGGCGTTATGTTGAGGATGATTTCACTTTTCAACTCTGTATTGAAGGCTGTTTTGAACATTTATACGATCAAGCGGGAGTCATGCTATTAGTCGATGAGAAACATTGGCTGAAAGGGGGAATTGAATATTCTGATGGTCAGGCCACGATTGGTAGTGTATTGACACGTAACCATTCTGATTGGTCTATGGGAGTATTCCCCGGTAATTGCAATAAATTCTGGTTACGCCTGACCTGTGAAGAAGGGTATTTAAGGCTTCAATATTCTGTTGATGGTTTACTATGGCCACTATTAAGACTATCTCCTTTTTTTGAGGGTAAACAACGTGTCTTCGTTGGCGCAATGTGTTGTTCTCCAGAACGACACGGATTACAAGTGCGATTTTCTGATTTCAGGCTTACACCGCCAATAAAAAAACCGTTGCATGATTTAAGTTAGATGGGGTTTATCTCTACTGGGACAGGTGTTTAAAACACCCGAAGCAATGTGCTTCGGGTGTGATATATCAAAGTCAGATGCTTGCCCTTTCTAAAATAAAACCCGTAAAGTCAGCGGTTGCTTCTTCTGGAAGGCCCACAAGTTGGTCTTTCAGCATATAAACACGTAAAAGCCCTTCTTCATCTGTGTTTAATTCAACTGAACCGACCGTAAAATTGAAGCTATTTACGGCAAAAGATTCAGGGCCAAATGTGCGATTCTGTAAACCAAAATAAGCTGACAAAGCTCTTTGGGGTCTTTGTTTTGTCGATAAGCGTGCTGTACCTGTCAGTCTATATCTAACGTTAGGTTCCAGTCCTGTTATAATTTGATCAATGACACCAGCGCTGGAATAGTTTTGGATGCTAAGAAAATTAACGCCATTCTCGGATGAAATTTCTATAGTGTCAGGATTTGATATTCTCCAGCCACGGTATCCTTCATTAAATGAACCATTAACCAGCTCTTCATTAGCATTTTTTATATTTGAAAAGTTTTCGTTGTTTAGCAATCTTTTTATTCTCATAATATTAATCCTTATCTGAACGAGTAATCATTGAGTTTTTCTTAATGATTTTTTTCAACAAATACTTTATCAATAATAGGTAAATATTCAATCTTATTTTTTTGTGATTGAGAGTTGGATTTGTATTAATGAATACAAAAATAGTGATTAGGATATTGTATCGGAACTTTATACCTAATAGATTTCAAGCCGCAGTGCGGTGGCAAGTGAACGCAGCCAACAAAGCAGCAGCTTGAAAGATGAAGGGTATAGCTATATTTAGAGAAGAAATAAGGTGAATAATAATATAATATCAATGGCTATAGTATTAAAACACCCAGAGCGGTGAGCTGCGGGTGTTTTAATATCAAACTATGTCGAAGCTAAATGTTTAGGCTTTCTCTAAAACAAAACCGGTAAAGTCAGCGGTTTCTCCGTCTGGTCGAGGGCCAACCTGGTCTTTCAACAAGTAAACGCGTAAAAGTCCCTCTTGATCTGTGCTTAATTCTATCGATCCCGTTGTAAAATCGGTGCTGTTTACAGCAAAAGAGTTGGGGCCATCGGTGCGACTCTGTAAACCAAAATAAGCTGATGAAGCCCATTCTGCTGATACGCGCGCTGTACCTGTTAATTTATATTTAGTGTTAGGTTCTAATCCTTCGATAATTTGATCAATGACGCCAGAACCAGTAACGCTTTGGATTCTGATAAAGTGAACGCCATTTTCAGATAAGATTTTTACTGATTCAGGGGCTGGGATTCTCCAGCCTTTGTATCCTTCATTAAACGAGCCGTTAATCAGTTCTTTGTTGTAGTCTTTATTATCAGAATAATCTTCGTTATTCAGGGTTTCTTGTAAGTTCATATATTAATCCTTTTTAAATAAATAGAAATGAATTGAATTTCTTTAAGCGCTTTGTTTTTCGGGGGAGCACTTTATCAATAATAGGATAATATTCAATTGTATTTTTTGTTGGTGGTGAGTTGTAATTTGTATGAATTAATACAAGAATAAATGAGTTATAAGCGCTTATCCTGATAGGTGTTTATGTAGGCTAATTTGTTGCTCATGGCAAAATGCATTGTTGCAGAAATGTTATATTGAAATATTAGTCACAAAGGTAATAATTAATTTGATCTTTTAAGCGTTTTATTGCTCGAAAATAACGTTATCAATGATTGGGAAATATTAAATTGGATTTTTTATTAAATAATTTTACATAATACCACTACATTTTTACTGTTCATTTGTCTCTCTGGAAAGGGGGAAGCGGCAAATATAAATTGATTTATTTTTTCCAATAATTACTACGTATATTGGCAACGTATGATTTCAGATAATTAGTCTTAGGTGAATAAACCGGTAAAAACAGCAGATGAGATTTAGTTTTTTTCAATTCATTTATCCACTGCCCAACAGAAGAACGTACAGCACAAAACGTTTCAGCTATCAGAGTAACGCAATTGCTGTGATATTGCCTCAGCATTGCCAGACAGAGGGAAAGGTTTTTACCTGTTCGTGCAATAACAAAAATCCTCTTTTTGCAAGTGACTTTTGTCTGAAATGAGATCTGTTTTTGTGATCTGCGTCACATAATTAAACAAAAAAGTAAAATTAATTTGAAATTATTAACATTGGTTATTAAATGATTAATATTAATGCATTTTTTATATATTTTGTAACAGAATAATAACATTGGCCTGTTTTTTGTTTTAAAATATAACCCCCTGTTTTTGCTGCTATCTTAACCAAATCCCCGCTTTTAGTTATCAGGCTAATAATCAACCCCGAACATTGATCGCTAAGTGAAATTTAGGGTTAATACCGCTGCGAAATTTGTGGGATTAAGCAACAATGAAAAGCGGTATTTTGGTATTGGCAGTTTTTTGTAGCCTGGCTTCAGGCAGTCAGGCTGCCGACATGGCAGATCAACAACTCATTCATCAACAGGCACGTCAGCAAGCGCTGGAGGCTCAACTGGCTTCCCCCCCTGCGGATGTTCGCCTGTCGGTACCGGAAAAAACTGTGCCCGCCGCCTTTCCGGCGGAAGCCGGCTGTTTTCCCCTGACCCGGGTCACCCTGACAGGCACGGAGAATTTCCCGCACTGGCTGCCCCTGACGCGACTGGCACGCCAGGGCGAACACCACTGCCTCGGTACTCAGGGCATTAACCAATTAATGAACCGGTTACAAAACCGGCTCATCGACTCCGGCTATGTCACCAGCCGAATCCTGGCCCCCGCTCAGGACCTGAATTCCGGGACCTTAAAATTGGTCGTGATACCGGGCAACATCCGCCACATCCGTTACACCCCTGACAGCGGACGTCATATCCAGCGGATAACCCCGTTCCCCGCCCGTGAAGGTAAGCTATTAGATTTACGGGATATTGAGCAGGGACTGGAAAACCTGCAACGCGTGCCGACCGTTCAGGCCAATATGCGCATTGAGCCGGATGAGCAACCGGGCGAGAGCGATATTGTGCTGGACTGGCGTCAGTCCCGGCACTGGCGATTAGCCTCCTATTGGGATGATTCAGGCACGCAAAGCACCGGGCGCTATCAGGGCGGATTCACCTTCTATCTGGATAACCCGCTGGCATTAAGTGATTTGTTCTATGTCTCTGCCGGGCGCGATATCCACACCGTCGCCGGTCAGGGCAGCCAGAACGACACCCTGCATTACTCACTGCCCTTTGGCTACTGGATGGCGGGGATGACCGCCAGTCATTACGATTATCACCAGACGATAGCCGGACTAAATCAGGCGATACAATACCGGGGCAAAAGCCACAACCTGTCCGTCCAGCTCAGCCGGGTTTTGTACCGTAACGACCAGCAGAAAACCACGTTAAACAGCGAAATCTATCGTCGCACCGCCCGCAATTTTATTGATGACACCGAAATCGCGGTTCAGCATCGGGAAACCGCGGGCTGGAAACTGGGCCTGTCCCACCGTCATGACATCGGCAGTGCCACGCTGGATACCGGTGTGACTTACCAGCAGGGGATGCGCTGGTTTGGCGCCCAACCGGCCCCGGAAGAGTGCCAACATACCGGGACCGCGTTATCGAAAATCATCCAGTTTTCCGCCACCCTGTCCGGTCCCCTGCGATTATTTTCCCAGCCTTTTTCTTATCAAACCCAATACCTGCGCCAGATAAGTCCCACCCCGCTCACGCCCCAGGACCAGTTTTCCCTGGGTGGACGCTGGACAGTCCGCGGCTTTGACGGCGAGCTGACCTTATCGGCTGACCGGGGCTGGGACAGCCGTAACGAGCTGGACTGGCATACCCCGCTGCACGGGCAATCGCTGTATCTGGCACTTGATTACGGTGAAGTGGGCGGCCCGGGCAGTGAAGCCCTGCTCGGTAAACACCTGGCGGGCAGTGCCCTGGGCTGGCGGGGCCGTCTGAAAGGTCTGAACTATGACCTGTTTGTCGGCATCCCGCTGTCCAAACCCGCCGGTTTCCAAACTTCCCCGGTCACCACCGGATTCAATCTGTACTGGCAGTACTAATTCAACCTAACCGGCTGCCAACCTGTAGCCTGTGCGTGGAACCCATGTTATGAATAAACACTTATATCGTATTATCTTTAACCGCGCCCGAAATCTGCCGATGGTGGTGGCCGAGATTGCCACGGCTGGGCAAGGGAGCACCGCCCGCCGCCGTAGTCGGCCATCGGCTCAACGACTTTGCCGCTTCACGGCATTACGGCTGAGTTTATTACTGGCTTTGGGCGGGATTTCACTCACCGCACAGGCGGCGATGGTGGCCGATGGACAGGCGCCGGGTCATCAACAACCGACCATTATTTCCAGTGCCAACGGTACCCCGCAGGTCAATATCCAGACCCCCAGCGCTGCGGGCGTTTCCCACAATACCTATCGCCAGTTTGATGTCGATAAACACGGGGTTATCCTCAATAACAGCGCAAAAGCAACCGAGACCCAGCTGGGCGGGATGGTGGCCGGGAATCCGTGGCTCGCCAAAGGGGAAGCCAGCGTTATTCTTAACGAAGTCAACAGTCGTGACCCCAGTCACCTTAACGGCTGGATTGAAGTGGCCGGACGCAAAGCCGAGGTGGTGATTGCCAATCCGTCCGGCATTACCTGTAACGGCTGTGGCTTTATCAACGCCCACCGCACCACGCTCACTACGGGTGAGGCCCGGATGGAGCAGGGTCACCTGAAAGGCTTTGACGTTAATCAGGGCGAAGTGCGGATTGAGGGGCAAGGGATGGACAGCCGGCAGCAAAATTACACCGACATCATTGCCCGTGCGGTTGCCCTCAACGCCAAATTACACGCGCAGGACCTGAAAGTGACCACCGGGCGCAATCGCGTGGATGCCGCGCACCAGCATATTGAGAAAAAATCTGCGGCAGAGGATGAGAAACCCCCGCTGTTCGCGCTGGACAGCGCAGCGTTAGGCGGGATGTATGCGCATAAAATTATCCTGGTCGGCACCGAAGCCGGCGTCGGGGTACGTAACGCCGGCGACATCGGGGTACCGGCGGGGGAAGTGCGCCTCACCGCCGACGGCCGGATTGAGAACCGGGGCACTATCAGCAGCCGGGATGCCCTGCAATTAACCAGTACCGCCGGGATAGACAATCAGGGCAAACTGCTGTCGCAATCGACGGTGACCCTGCAATCAGGCGAACACCTGAACAATCGTGGTCGGGTTGAGGCACGCGGGGATATTACGGCCACGGCACAGGCGATACAGAGTGACCGCCACAGTGTCTGGGCCGCCGGACTGGATGATAACGGCCACACCACCCGCCCCGGCTCCCTGACCCTGACCGCGCAGCAGGTTCAGGCTAACGGGAAAAATCTGGCCACCGACAGGCTGACCCTGCACAGCCAGCAGATTGACCTCAGCCACAGTCAAACCGTGGCGGGTAACATTCAGCTGACCGCCGGCCAGCCGGGAATAAGCACCGCACACGCCACGGTTAACGCAGACCGCCTGACCGCCAGTACACCGGGTCAGTTTAACAACGACGGCGGCCAGTTAGTGGCGCGGGAAATCCACCTCACCACACCGGATTTATCCAACCAGCAGGGAAAAATTAACCAGACCGGCAGCGGTGAACTGACGCTCCATACCCGCACCCTGAATAACCATAAGGGGACCGTGTTCAATCAGGGGACATTGACCCTCACCACTGACCGGCTTAATAACCGTCAGGGCACGATTGCCAGTCAGGGCGAGGACCTGCATCTCACCGCGCATCAGGCCGATAACACCCAGGGGACGGTGCAACTGGCCGGTCAGGGCGCACTTTCACTGAACACCCGACACTGGCTGGGCCATCAGGGCCAGTTGCTCACCAACGGCGCCCTGACGATACAGGCTCATGATTTACAACTGAATCACGCCGTCACCCGGGCGAACAAAATCACGGTCACCGCCGACACCCTGAACCATCAGCAGGGCGTGATGCAACAAGCGGGCGCCGATAACCTGTCGCTGACGGTCAACACACTGAATAATCAGGGCGGCACGATAGCGGGCAATGGTCACCTCAACATGGACGCCTCGACCGTGGATAACCGAGAAGGTCATCTGGTGGCGGCCCAAAACGGCAATTTGACGTTAACGGTTAAAGATACGCTGGATAATCAGGCGGGTCATCTGGCTGCCGGGCAACATCTCTGGCTGACTGCCTCTGAGCTGGATAACCGACAGGGGACTATTGCCGCCACGGGCGGTATGACCACATTAACGGTCGGGAAAAGCCTGCAAAACACCCACGGCCATCTTGAAGCCAAAACCCGACTGACTACGACCAGCCAGACGTTGGATAACACCCAGGGTGTGTTGCTGGCGCAACACATTGACAGCCAGACCACAGGCCATTCCTTCACCAATACCGCCG